>CAJWCW010000122.1 GCA_913030615.1 uncultured Gammaproteobacteria bacterium
TGTGCGGACCAAGTTCGATACCGGCCATCCTCGTGTAATGTGAAACTGCCGCCTTAAGGACCGAATAAAGCACATTTCCTTGTCGGAATCGTAGGCCCGCAATACTGGAGTTATTGATGATCGACCCACCGCCAGAAGCTTTCATGGGCTCAACGACGTAGCGAATCCCCAGCGCGACGCTGGTGAGCAAAAGGTCAACGCCATATCGAATTTGTTCGGGAGTAATACCGTCCACGTCCCCTGGCGTCGGACCTCCCGCGTTATTGAACAAAATGTCGAGTTTCCCAAATCGATCCAGTGCCTGATTGACAGTCGCCTTGACGTCCGCTTCTTGCGTCACATCGGCCTCATGGTATACGGCCGCGTTCCCTAGCTTTTCCGCTAGCGCGTTGCCTTTGTCACGCGAACGACCCGTGAGCAATACCTTAGCCCCTTCCGCAACGAACAGCTCCGCTGTCGCAGCACCAATACCGCTGGTTCCACCCGTAATCACCGCCACTTTCCCAGACAAACGTCCAACCACGCCATGCTCCTTATCGAAATGAGCTCGAATCCTAGCATTCCCTAACCCGTCAATAAGAAGCTCGCATTGCGTTCCATGACTCGAATGACGAGCCCTGGCTCGTAGAGCGTTCTTTGCGCTACGAAGCAACGGCCGTCAATGGTAAATAAACGGCGATATGCCGAACGCGCTAGGTTGCCTTTTAGATATGCACTTCGCCGCAAATAGCCAAGACACCTAACCTCATTCAGACACGTTCGTTGTCGGGGGTTATCCGGTCGGTAGCTTGACCGTGGCCGTCCCAAAAACCCGCGTTTCTTCGGCTTCGTTGGTGATCGTAATATCAATTTCGACAGACCCGGCTTCTTCGTCGACGTCGGTGACGACCCCCACGATCTGGTGAGGCTCGTCGACTAGGACAGGTGCCCGGAACACTGTATCAATGGCCACAATTTCAGCCGATGGCGCCCATCGATGAATCATCGCCCCCAAGAAACCCTGGCTCATAACGCCCGGCACCAGCGCGCCAGGAAAGCCCTCTTTCCGAGCCGCCTCATGATCGGTAAATCGCGGACCGCCCCACCCAACGAACTTACCAAACCGTTTAACGTTCTCAAGACTGGTATCTGGCGCAAACGTCGGTATTTCAGCCCCGAATTCCACATCGCTTACAGTCGTTACGGTTTCACTCACTTGGTCTCTCCCTTATAACCGTCCTGGTATCGGCATTCGCCACATGAACCCCCTCCTCATCAAAGAGTTCCATCCGCGTGACGAGAAAGATCATGCGACCCGATCTTCCGGTTTTCGTATAAATGTCGTGCAGGTGCGATTTTCCAGTTAGCGTTACGCCCGCCCGAATAGGCGCCATCCACTCAACCCCTTTTCCCGCATCCATGCCAACGCCACCCAGCCGTGGAAAGTCGGCCGGCAGGGATCGACCCCCAACCAGGGTTGATACAAACGTCGGCGGAGCCTGAAAGTCGGCGTGTGCAGGGTCTGTATAGCGCGGAGCTTTCTCGCCACAGCTGAGCGCGTATTCCGCAGAACGTTCACCATCGATCTCGAAGGTTACTTCGTCAAATTCTTCGTTCAAAAAACCCGAACGAAGTTCTTCAATATCCGTTTCCAAAACCCTTTTCCCCTAGTTCTTGCGACGACCGTCGATACTAACATCCCCGGCATCGTTCGTTATCAGTGCAGGGTCCTCGGGAGCTCCCGTTCCAGGTATGCAATCGCTTTTCGAAGATCTTCAAAATTCGGATTCAGTCGTACAGCTTTCTCGAACGCGACTACCGCGCTTGCAACATCGCCTACCCTCATGCATATCTGCCCAAAGCCACTGATCGCGCCAAAATGTCGCGGCTCAAGCTGCAAGGTCCGATCGATGTCCTGCATGCTTTCGAGATCTCGTTCCTCGACAAACCGCAACGTGGCCCGCTTATTCCACGCTTCAGCCCACGTCGGCCACCGATTGACCATGTCGTTTAGCCTTTCGTTGGCGTCGGCCAGCGAACCTTGGTTAAAAGCCGCAACAACATGTTCCATTGCCTCGACTGCTTCCGGTTCTTCGTGGTTGGACCAAATCTCCCAAATTCTGTTTTCTAGCTGTCGGCTCTCTTCCCCGGGTTCCATTAGTTGAAGCTTCTCGAAAAGAGACCGGAGTTCCGAATGTGCTCCTGCATCGGTCGTCATCATCGTTATTAGAATTTGCTCGATAAGCAGAGCGGCCGAATTAAGACTCATAAATGCCGACCCACTAGACTACGGACGGGGGAGATCGTTAAAGCCGCAACGACCTTAAGTTTCACTTTTTGACACACGGATTCAGAAGCAGCTAGAGCTTGAGACAACGCCTTTCCCGTTCGCCTCCAAATTTAGTAGCCAACGGTTTTTTCTGCCATGAGGGTATTCACCTCGCTCGGCGTGAGGGACAGTAGTTCGTATAGGACCTGCTCAGTATGCTCGCCCAACATCGGCGGTCGGCGCGTCGCCGGCCGGCCTTGTCCCCGCAACAAAACCGGGATCCCCGTGTAATAGCGCGTTTCTGCTGATGGATGCGAAACGGCGGGGAAAAAGCCCGACGCATGGGCGCGCTCATCGGCTGCCATATCGTCCCCCGTAACGACCCTCGAACATGGCACCTCAGCGGTTCGCATGATCACTTCAACCTCATCTAGGCGCTTGGTCTTTGCCCATTCACTGAAGCGAACATCAAGTTCGCTAGCCGCAGCAAGCCGGCCGGCCGCAGTCGCGTAGGTTGCGTCTTCCATCCACGGCTCATTCAACGTACTTCGCAAGCGGGTCCATTGCGCGTCGTCTTCAACGGCGAACGCGACCCAGCGATCCTCGTCTTGGACCTGATAACAACCGTGGGGCGCCATGTCGATGCTGGTGTTACCCAGCGGCCGAATGTCGCCGTCCTCGTAAAATTGCTGCAAGAAACGATCGCCAATCAGATACGCGGCGGTCTCAAACTGTGCCGCCTCGATAAAGCACCCTACTCCATTGCGATCACGATTGATCAATGCGGCAAGCATCGGCACCAAAGCTTGTTTACCTGCCATGTGATCAGGATGGTTGAGGTTCGTGCCCACGGGATACGGATCGTCCGGATGTGACCATTGTGACGTGACTCCCGAAAATGTCTGTAGGTTGGGGCCGTACGTCTGAAAACCATCGTACAGACCTTGGCCTAGTCCTTGACTACTTAGATACACGACATCACCACGCGCGGCACTCGCTCCCTCGTAGTCGAGACCCCAACGTTCCACCACCCCACCCCGCATATTTTCCATCACAACGTCGCAATGCCCGGCCAAATCGCGAATTAGGTTCTTTCCTCTCTCGTGTGTCATATCAACGGCGACGCTACGCGTACCCAGATTCAACTGGTTGAAGGTCGGGCAATTGTTGACATCCATGTAGCCGTTCAGACCCATCTGCCGGAGAAAATCGACGCGCGTCGCCGACTCCACCTTGATCACGTCTGCACCAAAAAGACTTAGCAACGAGGCCGCTTCCGGAACAACGGCGCCAACACCTAACTGCAGCACACGCGTTCCAACTAGCGGCCTGGCGGGATCTATTCCGTCGGCGCACGGCACCGCTTCGGGGCGAGGCTCCTTGGCGATCTCAAGCACTTCGAGATTAGCGTTGCCGAGAGCAGGCGCGGGCACGACGATGGACTTGTCGTTCGACTCTCCGATCCGAATCGGGGACCGCATAAGTTCAAGCGTACCGAACTCAGGGTCGTCAATTGAAGTAAACAACTCTCTGCCTACAACATGAGGATCCTCGCGAAACGCATTCAGTGAATAAACCGGGGTGATAGTGAGACCCAGAGATTGGCCCCGCCGAAACATGTCATCCACGCGCATGGTGCGAGTAATCTCCGAACAGACCATATAGAGCGCATCGGCGTTTTCCATGCGAAAGGTCGGATCTGCCCAAGGACCATCGACCAAGTCCTCTGGACAACCGAGGACTTCGACAAACGCTTTCCACTGACCAGGGGTCACCGCCAGTGCCCGTACATATCCGTCTAACGCCTCGTAAATCGGTAGGGCCGCAGCGCCGACGCGGGCCGTGGTAATGCCCTGACCAGCGGCGTGCATACCGTATGAATGCAACGGCCGGGTCCAGGGCGTAATTGCGGCGACCGCTGCCTCCTCGAATGGAATCTCGTAACGCATCAAACCGCCACCACGCCGGTACGCAAGGGTACCCATAAGCGCCATGGTCGCGGCATAAATCGACGTCCCGTCCAACGCTAGCCACGAAGGAGCGTTGCATGGTGCTTGATGGGGCCAACCGCTCGAAGCTAGACCTCCACTGGCCGCAAAACTCACGATGGATGACGTCCCCAGTCGACGCCGGTCGGTGACGGTCACGACCGTCGGTATGGTCTCATCATCAACGCACGAAACGAGTTCGGAATCGCTGCTCTTAATGAGCACATCCGATCGCTCGATCAGTCGATCGAGCAGATTCCTGTCGTCGCTGTTCGACGCATCGATCACGACGCTCTTTTTGTTCGTGTTTCGAGAGAGGAATGCAATGCTCGCCCTTGGTGAATCCCCAGCTCCCGGCACCCGGGGATTCCTTTGCCTCGTTGCCGACCCTTGCGGAGGCTCGACCAGATACACATCGGCGCCAAGGCCAGCCAACACCAGGCCAGCGTACTCGGTAAGCGGGTGGGCTATTTCGACAACCCGATACCCGCGCAACAGCGCGTCGCCCATCGCCCTATCTCTTGGTTAGTTATTCAATGCGATACCGTAAACGTTGGCAGCGGTACGGAACAATATATTTTCTTGCGTCTGCCGATCCTGATCACCCAAACACGCGTCAACATGGTCTCTAACGCCCGGATAAAGGCACGTCGGATGAGGGAAATCGGTCTCAAACATAATGTTTCCATTCCCGAGAACTTCCACGGTGTGCGCGATACTCGTTTTCTCAAACCAAAAGGACGCATACATTTGCCTCTTGAAATATTCCATTGGGCGGAGTTCAAGACCGCCGCGATCGACGAGATTTTCGTCCATCTGGTACTCGCAGGATTCAAGCATGAACGGCAGCCACCCGACGCCACTTTCCACCGAAACAAAATTCAACGAGGGAAAACGATCCAACAAACCGCTAAAAATCAAATTGGTGAGGCAGCGCATATTGTTCATGAACATCATCGTCGACACAGCCGCAAGCGAACGATTGTTTCCAAGTCCTTTCCAGGGAGACAACGAGGTGCCAGACCCGATGTGGAAATTCACCGGCAACCCACGTTCTTGTGCCGTGCGCCAGAGTGGATCCCAAAAACTGTCATGCAGGTAGGGAAGCTGCCATTGTTCGGGAGCGTCAGTCATCGTGAAACCCGTCAGCGACAGTTCATCCTGACATCTTTCGAGCTCCCGCACCGCCAACTCCAGATCCCAGAACGGTAGCAGAGCCTGGGGGTATAGCCGCCCTTTGCCATCGGACTGCAGATCGGCGACGGCATCGTTGTATGCCGTGACGCAGAAATTACGGACGTCTGTATCTTTCACTTGCATGATCCGGCTACCCGCGAATCCCAGGATATTTGGATATAGGATCTGTACATCGAGGCCCAGTTCGTCCATCGACGCGAGTCTCGCCTCTGGAAGCGTGGCGGCATCGGTCATGGCCTCGAAGTTATCTAGCGAAAACGTTCCGTACGTTTTGTCTCCTTGCTTATCGATGACGCAAAACCCTGGTGGACCCAGAGCTAAATCTTCGACCATCCATTGCTGTTTCCCATCCGCATTCACCGCAACGCGCGGCGCGGCATCGCGTAACTTGGTAGGCGCTCGCTGTATCCACAGATCCTTCGGCTCGGTAAAATGGGTATCAATATCAATAATGGGGATCTCGGCAAGCGCTGTATTCATCAGATTCTCCTTTGTCGCCCAATCATATTGAGTTTCACGAATCGCATCGACTCTGCCATCTAAGGTACATTAACGCCTATGAATCTCGCAAAACCCGCCATCGACGTGGGCCTATTCGTCGACGGTGACTGTAGCGCTGTGCTCAATCACTGGTCGCAAACCGTCGGAACCTCCTTCGACGAAATGCTGCCGACCGGTGGTGGCGTCCAACAACACCGACATGTGCTTGGCAATTCCGTGATCAAAATAAACCATTTCCGCGAAACCTTGGATCCCACGCCGCCTTCAGGGTACCGCGAGCTGCTCATCGCGAACGCAAAGGTCACGACCAAAACAGATGTCACCGATCCTCTGGGCAACGTCGTTACGTTGGTGCCACCCGGCGACGTCAAGCAACTTCGGCTGCGCGTGGCGACGCCCGACGTTGCCGGCCTACTACTCTTCTACCGGAAAGTCCTCGAGCTTACGCCAGTCTCCAACTCAGTGCTTAGTTGCGGCGACTCGCAAATCGAGGTCGTTCCAGGACCACGACCCACACCTTCTAGACTCCGTGGTCAAGGTTTTCGGTACATCACAGTTCAAGTCCATGACGTCGTCACCGAACATCGTGCGATTCTGAATCGAGGTGGGGTAGAAGGTGCCGCTCCCGTGCGGCTTGGCAACGTCGCTTACGTCTCCTTCATTAAGGATCCAAACGATAACTGGATCGAAATCTCTCAACGAAAATCACTCACCGGGACACTCAATTGACGACTTGGCGCTTAATACGATCAGCGGTTTTACTTGTCCTGATGCACGTTTCAGTGTCCATCCATGCGACCGAAGGCGTCGTGGTGCTGGGTAGTTTCACGAACAGTGATAACGCCGAACGGCAGCGCCTCGAGCTATCGAAGCAACTCGAGGTGTCCGTCGATATCGTCAACGTGACCGTGGGTGGCGTTCGCCATTACCGCGTGGTCACTGATCGAATGTCGAAGGCTGACGCCCATACCTGGATCACTGCTACGCAGACACAGGGCATTGCGGGTTGGTTCGCACCCACAACGTCAGTGCAAGAACAACCTGTCCCGCCGGCCAAACCACCTACAAAAGCTTCCCCCGCTTTTGCCTCGTTGCGCCGCGCGCCTCAACAGACCACAACGGCAGACGTGCGATCCACGTCGGTAAGAACGGCTCCGCAAACGGGTGACGTGATAGAGATTCCCTATTTCGACGCAGTCGACATCGTGATCGACGGAAAAATTGATGAATCGGCCTGGGCTGAGGTTCCCGCATACGATGATTTACTGGTCACAAGCCCGGACACATTGAAAGCGCCCACTTATCAGACGATCACTCGATTCCTCTACACCAACCGAGGTCTTTATGTCTCCGGATTCATGGAACAACCCCACGATACCCTAGTATCGCCGCTGTCTTCCCGCGATAAGTTCGTTAATCGAGACGGCTTCGGCATCACCTTGGATACCTCGGGCGAAGGGCTCTAC
>CAJWCW010000123.1 GCA_913030615.1 uncultured Gammaproteobacteria bacterium
TAAAAAGACGTTGCCAGTCCCCGGGATCGGCCACATCCGTCACCATGAGACTCGCGCTCATTTGGCCGCGCGGCCACGGTTCGTCCAAATGAAACCAATACCCAAAGTGCTCGGACTCAGAGCCAAAATATCTAGGTTCGGCAAGTTGTTCGAGCGTGTCCGACAAGCGTGCATGAGTGACCGCATCACCAAACTCATTGGCTAACATCGCCGTCATCACCAGTCCTCGAGGATCCGACGGCACCGTAACGGGTACGCCCGGATCATCCCAACCCGTCGCCGAGAGAGAGGCGCGATAAAATAATTCCGCCAACTCGGGATGTTGCGGTAACGCGTACCAAGCCACACCCGTCCCGCCGCCCGAACCCACTTTATGTACGTGGTCGACGATCGGGTCGTAGTACAACGCAACCCACTTCAGCAAACCGTCTTCAACCTCAAGGTAGTGGCGTTTAGCGTAATCGGTCCACTCATCGAAAACGCTGTGCCTATCGGTCCCGACAAGTTGATCGAACATTTGCAGCCCGAGACCGGCAGCGCTGAGACAGTACGGCCAAATCTTGGTGTTCTCGCAGTGCGGGCCCTCTGGGTGGCGGCGCCATTGCTCAGTCAAGTGTTCAGCGACGCGACTATGAGTCCACTGAAAATGCGTGTCATCGACCCCCACCACTTTAAACGGATCGTCCCATTTCCGGTCACCGCTGACGTAGCGATGCAGTGACATCACCAAATTGAAGAATCCCTTAAAGAACAGCATGCCATCCGCACCTACGGGATCCTTTTGGAGTCCCCAAGGCTCCACGCCGTTCGCCGTCCATCCGGGAGAGTCGTATTTACCCCATAAATGTTCAGGAATAAGTGTTCCCTTCCATACGTCAGGGTACTTGTCCCGATCGGGGTCATTGCCAAACTGAGTTAACCAATCCACGGCAGCCCAAAAAGTCGTGTGGCGATCCACCATCTGGTCAAGAATCTGAGAATACGTCTCCCGCCACGCAGGAGTTTTATCCGCCATCAACGCTACCGCGTAGCAGGAATCTGCCAGATCAAAACGCGGGAAATTGGTCATGGGCGGTGTCGAGTATCGATCCCACCAAGGATGCGGCTCTCCAGAACTGCTCCAATCGTCCGCGGTCTCAGCCTTTTCCCAAAGAAAATGCAACCAGCCGCGCGCGCGTTCATTAATCTCGGGATAGGAATTTTTCACCCAGGTCTCCAATCACCAATCGAAGCTCATCAGCGGCTTCGACTTGCACCAGATCGCCATCGAATCATACGCTCGTTGTTGGGATGACTTCGTCCGTAAACATTCAACCTTTATGATCTGATAGTTTTCGGCGAACGCAGAGTACAACGAGGAGGCAATTATCAGCTACTTACTGGAAGGCGTCCGCGTCATCGATGCCGCTTCTTATCTCGCCGGGCCCGGTGCCGCAACCGTTCTCGCCGACTACGGTGCCGATGTCGTCAAGATCGAAGCACTTACCGGCGACGGATACCGTAAGCTGAAAGGTGCATTTCCCATCGACTATAACTGGCTGTTGACCTCTAGAAACAAACGCAGCATTGCTCTCGATCTCGGCCGCATTGAGGCTCGCAATATCGTGCACCGTCTGGTGCGAGGCGCTGATGTGTTTTTGACTAACTTTATCGGTACCCAGCTAGCTAAATACGAACTTGAGTACGACCGGCTAAAGGAACTCAATCCTCGCCTCATCTACGCGCACATCTCCGGCTACGGAACCGAGGGCCCCGAAGTTCAGCGCCGTGCTTTCGATGCGACCGCTTGGTGGGCGCGCTCAGGTTTAATGGAATTTATTCGAGGTCAAGGTGTTGACCCGGTTACATCAGCTCCCGGCATGGGCGATCAGGCAACCTCAATGTCGCTCTTTGCGGCCATCATGACCGGACTCTATCGGCGCGAAAAAACGGGCGAAGGCGCACTCGTAAGTACATCGCTCATCGCCAATGGCGTCTGGTCCAATGGCATGGCATTACAAGGTGTTCTGGAAGGCATGGACGTGGGTAAACGTAAGCAAGAACACGGCGTACACAATCCCTTCGGGCACGTCTATCGCACCTCCGATGGCCATTATGTTTTGTTCGTCATGATTAACGCCGAACGCGAGTGGCCTCGGCTAGCAGCCGCCATGGGGCATTCAGAATGGACCGGCGATCCACGCTTTGTCGACATGCCGACGTTGATCACGAATCGTTTGGAATTGATCGACCTCATCCAAGAGGTGATCGGCTCCATGACCGTAGACCAAACTCTAGCGACCCTCGATAAGCATGAAATTACCTACGGTCACGTCCGCCCCATGGGCGAAGTCGTTGACGACCCACAACTTGCGGCCAATGACATCATTGTCGAAACCAACGATCCGGGGGACGACTACGACCGTACCATCATGAGTCCTATCCGAATTAGAGAGGAACCCAAACGTCCGCCACAGAGAGCGCCCGATATTGGCGCACAAACCCGCGAGGTCTTAACCGAACTCGGGATCGATGACGTCGAAATCGACCGCTTGATCGCAAACGGGACGGCGGGCGAAACAATCGCCCACGACACTAACGACCCGTAACATGAAAGCGGAGTCGCGAGGAACAACTAAGCCGATGTTCCGTGTCAAACGGATAGGTTATGGTGGCAGGTCTTAGATGAAATTCGCTGTCCTTCAATTTTTCAGCTGGCCAGAACGCCGCGTACCGCTTGGCAAAGTGTACGAGCGCGCGCTTGAGCGCGTGCAAATCATGGACAAAACCGGCTACGACGCCGTGTGGTTAGCCGAACATCATTTTTCCACTTATAGCGTTTGTCCGTCGATCCACCTGATGGGAATGCACATCGCCGACACCACGGAAAATATACGTATTGGTACCGGCGTTTCACTAGCCGCTTTTTACCATCCTCTTCGACTCGCCGAAGAGGTGGCGCTGCTCGACAACTTGAGCGGTGGCCGCATCAATTGGGGCGCAGGCCGAGGGTTTGACAAGACTGAGATGGCTGCCTTTGGTGTTGAGGCCGAGGAGTCGCGTGCACGCTTTCAGGAAAACGTCGACGTTGTCCTTGCGGCATGGAACAACGACCGGCTGACGTTTCACGGTGAATACAACCACTTCGACAATATCGAAGTGCTACCTAAACCTATCCAGAGCCCGATGCCTACATGGATCGCCTGCTCGTCGCTTGA
The DNA here is from genome assembly GCA_913030615.1 of uncultured Gammaproteobacteria bacterium. GTDB lineage: Bacteria > Pseudomonadota > Gammaproteobacteria > Pseudomonadales > Azotimanducaceae > UBA11889. Next base: position 3,198 of record CAJWCW010000123.1, read on the forward strand.
CGCGATTACTTGGTCCGCGAGCCAAGGTCACGCCATCCTGATGGACCCACACTCCACACATCAGGAAATTGCGGAGAAGTATCGGTCGTATCGAAATCAACTCGCCGAACATGGCCACAACGAAGTGAGGGACACACCAATAGCTCGCTTGCTCGCGATTGCGGAAACGGATGAGAAAGCCGAGGCCGTTGCTCGCGCGGGCGCTCAGTGGACGGTGGGCAGTTACGTCAACCCCAAATCCGGGAGGGGCTTGATGGGTGGAGCTTCGTCCGAGGATCGTATCGATCGTTACGTCGACGAAGTTATCATTCATGGCAGCCCGTCAACGGTAACGAGCAAGCTCAAGGAACTAGAAGAAACGATGCCCCTCGATTACTTGCTGGCGTCAATTTTGAGCCACGAAACGTTTATGCGGTTAAGCAACGAGGTGATGCCGAACATGCGCTAGCCTCTCGACGTTGTGATCTGTCTGCGTTGTCCGAACCTCAGAGAAAGTCGCTACACGAACCATCAAGTAGCTTAATGGTCGTGGCCGTGAGGACGGTCAGCAAATGCGGCCGTTCTTGCATCAAGTTCCGTCGAATCCACAACGTTCTTTGAGGCCAACACACGCTTCAACGCCTCCTGAAAGTGCTCGTAGTAGACGTATGCGCCCTCGCGCGCATCAGACACCTCCCAATCGTCGATCACTTCAATGAGCGTTGTTTGAAATTCGTCCCACGCAAAACACTCTTGCTCCGCCAGCAATAGCGCCATGGCAAACACCCGCCCCTGCCATGGTTCGTCAAATAGGACTTCGCCGTTAGCCATGGGTGGTTGGCAGTCATCGCTCAGTGGCAACTCACCGACATCGTTCACGATTTGGCTACTTTTCAATATGACCAACCCGTCCCGTGCTCAATCCAAGAGTACTTGGACGCCGATCATGCTGTCCCTCGACACCTTGGAAGCTAGGATATCGTGCGACTGACCTGCCCAGGACAACGGCATCGCCGGTAGCACCATGTAACGAATCTCGGCCGATGAATCCCATACTTGAACGGTCGTGTCGCCAGGAATTGCGGTACCAAACTCCTTCAACACGGCCCTTGGTTCCCGGACCACGCGGGATCGATACGCGGGATCTTTATACCAACGTGGAGGTAGTCCCAGCACGGCCCACGGGTAACAGGAACACAGCGTACAAACCACCACGTTGTGCGTACCTGGCGTGTTCTCCACAACGACTAGCTTGTCAACCTGGCCACCGGAGAATCCGAATTCATCAATCGCAGCAGTGCCGTCGGCCAACAGTCGCGCCTTAAAGTCCGCATCCCGCCATGCTCGTGCGACGACTTGCGCGCCGTTCATCGGACCAACGCGCTCGTTATAAAAGCTAATGGTCTCGTCAATCCGGTCGGCGTCAACCAAACCCTTCTCAGTCAACAAGCTTTCCAATGCCTCTGCTCGAAGAGCCATCCGAGAATCAGTCATCACCGTCCACCATGTCGAGGTAGGGCTCAAAGAGATCTATGCTGAGCTCTACGTCTTCCTCTCCCCCGCTGCCCCAAAGCGCTTCGGTCGCGAAACGAACGGTATAGAGGTGCTCAGCACCCTCACCATGTCCGTGGGCGTGTCGGTCAGGAAATACCCAGCCACCATGGAGCCCAATCACCTGGCCGATGCAGCCTCGCACATACGCTGGCATACGGGTATGTCCCTCGACCGACGTGATTCTTGCGCGCACCCAATCGCCCAACGCGAAACGAGGTGATGTCTCGAGCGGCCGCTCGGCCGTCCCAAGCCGGTCCGGCGACTGTTTTTCATCGGGCAAATGACCCCGCGTAAAACTCGGTCGCGCCGCCACCCGGTCGTCAGAATGGGCTCCAAGCACTCGCGCGCGCTCGTTAATTTCGGACTGACTCAACACACCGTCTTCGACCAACCTTGTTTCGAGCCCACCTAGCCATCGCCCGTAATATGTATCGGCTAGGTAACTAATGGGATCAATCCGTTCAATCGCGTGCCGCGAACGATCCAGGTTACCGCCCAGTTGAAGGTACATGGCGAACACCCGGGCTTCCCAACGTTCGTGAAACACGGGTTCATTCGCTTCCGGGTTAACCGCACCGAATCCATGCTTGCCACCCAAATCGTGTATGCCATCCATTCGTTTTCCTAGGACCTCTAACGTTATTTTTCTATCATCGACTTTGCCGACGACGTAACAATCCCAGTACCAAGAACACGCCGGCCAACAGCCACCGGGGATCCGCGTAACTGAAACCACCGGCCACCGGAAAGGCAACGGTTTTTTTCATAGCCGCAATCTTAAAGTCGTGCGAACCCTGAAACTCTTGATTGATTGTAATCTCCAACATGTCACGTCGACTTCGATATCGCATCATTGCGAATTGCGACCAATTCTGAGCACCTTCGATTCCCCATATATCCAGCGCCTCGTACCTTCCCTGACTGAAGAAGACCGGGTGACAAGCGCGCAGAAATAACGCCGGCCACATGTACGCCATGTATCGATCGAGCTGTTGATCCGGCGCTTCCTGACCCGTTTTCGGGTCGTGCTTTCGCATGTCGATGAGATTCACCATCACGAAATCGTCACCGTCGTCGTTGTATAGAAACCGCGTTAACGCCGCCAATTGGCCAGGATCGTTACCGCGTTTTTGAATTTGTGCAAGAAACGCATCCGCTTCGTCCCGAGTCAACGGCGCTTCAAAGTTCGTGTACCAAAAGAAAAAAACCACGTAAATGCCGGTAAGTAGGATCCAGCGAAGCATCAAAAAAGTCGTTCGCAACCCGTGCCGGCAAGGATATCGCCGACCACGTCACGATCCTCTGGATCCAACCGAGCAAACTCCTGTCGAATCCACTGTAGACACTTTGCCTGGTACGGAAACGGCGTCTGTTCCCAGGTGCTTCCATCAACCTCCGCGGTCATGGTATCGACACCATCGTCGACGGCAGCAGCGTTTGCGAGCAACACCGGGACATAGGTACGTCCTACCTCCGCTAGCAAAGCCTTCAATGTTTCGGGTAATGCGTCGCGTTCGAACCAATCATCGTCGGACGGTTCGAGTCCCGACAGGTCGTCGACAATGGAAACCCACGCATGCACGTCGGGCGCACGTTCCATTGTCACCGCCATCGGGGTTGGATCGAAGGTGGCGAGCTGGGTCAGCTGGCCGAAAAGTCCAAAGTCGCTTGCACCCGGTCGTCGACCCAACACGAAAGGACCGTTTTTAATGTGCGCAGCAAAAAGATCCAAAAATCGCTTGTAACTCGCTTCGATGACGGAAGCCGTAGTGTCGTTGCTTCCAACCACGTACAAACGACTGATTTGCCGCTCTTTAATAAAGGTTGAAAGTTGCTCGATTTCCTCCGTACTTTGCGTCAACGCTCGCCAACGCGGCAGTATCGCTCCGGCTTTTTCAATATCCGGTTCGTAGTGCCATCGATAGTGGAACATGGCCTTGGTCAACCACTCGTCACCGTAATCCTCAAGCAGGTAATCGAGAAACCGAAGGGCCGGATCCTCGGGAAGCACGAGCCGCCCTGGTATTTCGCTCTCCAGCCGACGAATGATGGGGGTTGAATCGACGACTGCTTCCAGTGCGCCTGTGGCATCCGGCAAATAGAAGGTAGGCAATAGTTCGACTTTAGCTCTCGGCAAATCCTCTTGATCGTCCCAAAGACCGCCTGTAAAGAAACGATAAGGAATACGTCGGTATCGAAGGACCGCGAGCATTTTTCGAGTGTAGGGCGACCCAGGTGCTCCCCGCACAAGCAAAGATTCGTCCATTGGCATTCGTCCCCCAACCTAGGCACGCTGACGTTGTCAGAAGAGTAGTCCGGTCGTCATCCCTCAGCAAATATTGATGAGCATTGTGCTCGCCTCGAAAAACTCGCTCGAGCCCCCTTTCACAAGAGCTTCTTTAGCCATTCTTCAATGCGCCAGCCTAGCGACAACGAGTTTGCGATGCCATTCGTTTTCTAGCAGAGTGGTTGGTTTCTCCGGAGGAAACCACCGTGAAAGTTGCGGACGCTATTGCCCATGTGTTGAAGGAAGAGGGGGTTGAAATCCTCTTCAGTTATCCAGTGAACCCAATCATCGAGGCAGCCGCCGTCGCGGATATCCGCACGATCATCGTCCGCCAAGAACGCATCGGGTTGCACATGGC
>CAJWCW010000124.1 GCA_913030615.1 uncultured Gammaproteobacteria bacterium
CCGTTCTGGACACCATGAGTCTGTCACCGTGAAAATCGAAATAGTTGATCGAGAAGGGCTTCGCGCTCTCAATATTCGTAAGGCCCATACGCTTAAGTACAGCACACGAGGTTGGCCCTTGCAGTGCCATTGCAGCGATTTCATCAGTCTTGTCGACAATGGTGGTGTTGTGGAATCCGAAAGCGCTTTTGTCCAGCCAGGCTGTGCATGGGCTACCACAATTCAAGATAAATTGGTCGTCAGCCAGTTTAAAAATGGTGCCGTCGTCGATCAGACGCCCTTCATCGTTGCACCACACTACGTAGCTGGCACGATTGGTCCGCATCTTCGTTACGTCGCGGGTCACCATGCGATTTAACATGCTTTCTGCGTCTGAACCGCTGATGAAGTATTTCTGCATAGGACAAATGTCGTAGGTGCCACAGGTATTGCGGACGCAGAAATACTCATACTCAACGTCGTAAAAGTACTCAGCGAATTTGTAACCGTTCCATGAAGACCAGGCGTTGCGAATATTAAGTTCGTCCTGGCGTTCCTGGAAATGACTAGGCTTGGGTCGCTCGCTAGAAATATCGTAGTCACTCATCGTCGAAGTCATCTGCGGGAACGCTATTGGGTCGCTTAAGGTCGATCAGAATTTCGCGGGCTGCATTGGCACCGCACGCCGCCGAGACACCTCCGCCTGGATGTGTTGAAGAACCACACATGTACATGTTCTTGAGAGGCATCCTGTACTGAGCGTAACCGGGGAACGGGCGATTGAAAAACAATTGATCAATTGTGAGTTCACCTTGAAATATGTTCCCCTCGGTCAAGCCGATTTCCTGTTCTATCTCGTGTGGAGTTCTCACTTCCATGTGTACGATCAAGTCTTTGAAGCCCGGACTGTAGCGGGCAATTTTGTCGATTACTGTTTGGCCGAATAGGTCTCTTTTCTCTGGTGTCCAAGGCCCGTCGGCAAGTTCAGCTGGACAGTACTGGATGAAGTTCGACATCCAGTGTTTGCCTGGCGGTGCAACCGTCGGATCCCAAGCCGAAGGAATAACGCCCTCGATGTATGGATCGTCGGAAAAGCGCCCTCGTTTCCAGCAATCGTATGCGCGCTCCATGGTTTCCAGTGATCCCGTGAATTCAAGTCCCCCTCGATTAACGTAGGCGTTATCGGGCACGTTACTGAATTTAGGAAGCGCCGACAGCGCGATATTCACCTTTCCCGATGAACCGCGAATCTTGAAATTTTTTGCTTTTTCGTAGATTCCCGGCGGAAGATCGTTCTTGTCCATGATTTGAGTGAATGTTCGCTTGGCGTCAAGATTTGATACGACCACACGAGCCCTAATTTCGTCTCCATTTTCTAACGCGACACCCACTGCTTTGCCACGCTCGACGAGGATCTGTGAAACCCCCGCATTGGTCCTGATTTCTCCTCCAAACGATTGAAACGCCGAGGCAATGGATTTGGAAATTGCCCCCATGCCACCTCGTGCTAAACCCCAGGCGCCGATGCTCCCATCGACGTCTCCCATTACATGGTGCAGCAAAATGTAAGAAGATCCGGGCGAATAAACTCCTAATGCCGTGCCGATAATTCCGGAACTTGCCTTAGACTGCTTGATGAGCTCGTTCTCAAAGTAATCCTCAAGAAAGTCCACTGCACTGAGCGTAAAGAAGCGGACGTACTCGTAGATTTCCTTTTCACCCAGTGACCAAAATTGTTTCGCTAGGAATAGAAGTTCATGGATGTCCCTTCGTCGAAACGATGTAGGGTCTGGGGGTGTACGGAGCAGCGTTTTTCGAATCAATCGGGCGTACCTGGTCAGGTCAGCTTGAAAGCGAAACATCGAATCGGCGTCGTGTTTTGAATGACGCTTCAGTTCAAGATAAGCGGCTTCTTCACTGTTATAGGCAATCAGTGTGTTGCCGACGTCATCGTAATTAACGGAACCTAGATACGGCACCAAAATGAGTCCGTGCCGACTCAAATCCAGGTCGCGATGAATTGCCTGGCGCATCAAGCTGCAAACGTACGAACAATTGGAGTATGTCCAGCCCTCGTGTAATTCGCGCGATACGGCGGCGCCGCCTATGTAGTCATTCTTTTCTACGACCACTACGTCAAGGCCCGCTTTTGCTAGATAAGCTGCATTTGTTAGGCCGTTGTGGCCGGCCCCGATAACGATGGCATCGTACTGTTTCACGACAGAATCTCGTGCGCAGCGTTGTGTCCCGGACCGCCGGTAATATCGCCGCCAGGGTGGGTTCCGGCCCCGCAAAGGTATAGACCCTGCACGGGGGACTGGTACTGTCCTGCACCGTAGGTGGGGCGCATCATGAACAACTGATCGAGGGCAAATTCGCCGTGGTGCCAGTGACCACCGGCTACTCGAAACCTCTGTTCAAGATCGGTCGGAGTAAGAAGTTCGCTTGCGATAATCTGCTCGCGAATGGCGGGCGCATACAATGCGATTTTGTCGATGAGCTTGTTGGTAAACGCGTCCTTAGTCGCCGAGTCCCACGTTTTTTTCATCTTGTAAGGTACGTACATCACGTGCGCAGATAGGACGTGCTGTCCGTCAGGGGCGAGCGAGGGATCGTGCAAGCTAGGAATCACGATCTCCATCACAGGGTCAGCAGGGCATTGGCCATACTTTGAATCGTCAAAGGCGTTTTCAATCGTTTCCATATCGGGAGAAACGATTAGCTGCCCATCGGACCGATCTAATCCGGTGAATATGGGCAAACCGTTCAGTGCTAGATGGAGTTTTGCAACAAGCCCTTGTGAGCGAATTCGGCGAATGCGATTGGCAAACTCGATTTCGAGATTCTCTGCTCCCAGTAGCGTGAGAAACGTCGTCTTAGGGTCTACCGAAGATACGATATTCCGGGCCGATACCTGTTCCCCATCGTCCACTTGCACGCCGGTGGCACGAAGACCTTCCTCTCCTCGATCGATCACGATCCGGTCTACGGGTGTGTTGGTCCGAATCTCGACACCCCGGGATTCGGCCGATGAGCGGAGTGCGTTAATTAGGCCCGATACCCCCCCAACCGGTAGTTCGTGCAAACCGTTCATGCCTCCAGACATTCGATAGAGCATTAACATGATGGAATTGTTGGGGGAACGTGGCGCTTGCTTCGATCCGATGAGACCGTTCCAGCTAAGTAGGGCTTTAAGGATCGGATGATCGAAATACTCGTTCATGAGATCGTGTGTTGGTAGCGCGATGATTCGAAGAAACTCACGCATGTCTTGCTTGCCCAGCATTCGCATCTTCAAGCCAAGCTGGGCAAAGGACAGCACCTCGGGCAACGAATTGTTGCCAATCGGAGGGGCGGTTTTCAGCCAGAACGGTGCTAACAGATTGGCGAAACGCTTGGTGAGTTTCGAGTAGTTCAGGTAAGCCGCCTGGTCTGACTCGGGTACTCCACTGACGGTGTGACCGTCGACGACGATGTGATTCCCTTGGAGATCAAGTCCCACGCATGACAACGGGTTGGGGGTAAGCGAAAGGCCGTGGTCCTGCAAGCTGAGATCCCGGTGAATTTTCTTTGAGAAGTGGCCGGCAGTGTGTGCGACCGAAACCTTAAAACCGGGATGAAATTCGCGAGTGGATGCCAGTCCACCAATCGTGCTCGATGACTCGAGAACCAGGACCTTTTGATTCTGTCGCGCAAGGTAGTTTGCGCACACCAAGCCGTTGTGCCCGGCGCCAATGATGACTGTGTCGTAATGAGCCACGTTGTTATCTTAGCGTAGTAGGTGGTGCGATTGATGAGCCTATTGCGAGCTGGCGAGCAGAACTTCTCGGCCTACACGCATTGGAAAAGCATGGATAAGCGTCTGATTCTCGAAACAAAACCGTTCCGTCGCTACGTTGTGAATACCAGATGTTCACGTTCCCACGCAGTCACGGTGCTCGAAAACGCGGCAAGCTCTCTTAGTTTTAGGTCAACGAAGACGTTCACAAACCGTTCGCCGAAAAGATCAATGAGCGGTTGACAGTCTAATAGTAGGTCGAGCGACTCACGCAACGTTCGCGGTAGGGTGTGCTCGAGGTCCCAAGCGCTTTCCTTCGTGGGTTCGCTGGGCCGTAGATCTTCCTGCATACCCAGGTAACCACAAGCCAGACATGCTGCAACCGCAAGATAGGGGTTTGTATCAGACCCCGGTATGCGATTTTCAACCCGAGTAGCGTCGGCACTGCTTCTCGGTACCCTGAACCCCGTCGTTCGATTGTCAATCCCCCATTCCGTATTTATCGGGCAGGATTCTGCATCTTCGAATCTGCGATAGGAATTTACGTTCGGGGCGAGGAATGCCATGACGTTTGGCGTGTACTTCTGCAGACCACCAAGGTAGGCATAAAACTGCTCACTGTGACCGCCATCCTTATTCGAGAACACGTTGTTCTTGGATGAAACATCGACGACGCTCTGGTGAAGATGCATCGCGCTACCCGGTTGCCCAGACATAGGCTTCGATATAAACGTTGCGTAATAGCCTTGTTCTAATGCAGCTTGTCTTGCGATGCGCTTGAAATTGAACATTCCGTCGGCGCACGCCAAAGCATCGCCGTGCCGGAAGTTGACCTCCAGCTGACCGCATCCCATCTCTGTAACCACGCCAGCGGTTACAATTTCGTGACCTGCTGAATACTCGTAAAGCCTTTCGAGGAAAGGGGAGAATTCGGAAAGAGCTTCCATTTGGAACGAGCGCGGTGTCTTTTGTTGCCGGCCTGATACTCCCACAGCCGCTTCAAGAGGCTTGGTGGGATCGGGATTTCGTTCCACGAGATAGAACTCGGCTTCTTGGGCAATCACGGGTCTCATTTCCTTTGCCTGAAACAGGTCTAAGACGTTTCTCAGTATCGTTCTTGGTGCGATGTTTGATGGTGCACCGTCGAGACTTTCGCAATCGCAAATACACTGCGCAGTTTTGGCATTCGACCAGGGCTGCAACACCAGTGTTGTTGCATCCGGTGCCAATAACATGTCGATATCGGCGACGTCGAATAGGTCGTGATCTTCGCACCAACCGCCGACGACATCCTGCCCAAATACGGCCTCAGGCAAACGGATCTCGCCGCTGACAAGGTCCTCAGCGGGCACAATCTTCCCTTTACTGACGCCATTAATATCGGGGACCAGACATTCGACTAGTCCGATCTCGTTGGTGTCTAGCCATTCTTTTGCCGCAGTCATGGGCGTGCTCACGTAAATTCGGGGGCACTTTGCCAGCAGTCAATTTAGGTTGCAAACTTATCCAGGTCCCCGCATTGATCGGTCTTACCAAACTGGATAAGGTCGAAAATAATTTGCGGTTCACGGGGCCAGTTCGATGTACAACTACACGACGGATCAGTTACAGGATCTGGATACCAAACACTACCTCCATCCCTTTACCGACCACAAAAAACTGGCGGAAGAGAGAAGCCGCATCATCACCCGGGCGGACGGGATCTATCTTTGGGACAGCGATGGAAATCGATACCTGGATGCGATGGCGGGCCTGTGGTGCGTGAACGTGGGTTATGGCCGCGAAGAAATTGCCGAAGCCGTAAACCAGCAGATTCGTGAGTTGCCCTACTACAACAGCTTTTTTAAGACCGCACACCCGCCCGCCATTGAACTGTCGCGTCTTGTCTGTTCGCTCGCACCAGCACATTTGAATCGAGTGTTCTTTACCGGTTCAGGATCCGAGGCTAACGACACGGTCGTCCGAATGGTTCGCTTTTATTGGTCTTTAAAAGGTCTACCGGACAAAAAGGTCATTATCAGTCGGCACAATGCCTACCATGGGAGTACTGTAGCGGCCGCAAGCCTCGGGGGGATGCAGTCCATGCACGCGCAAGGCGGCCTCCCGATTCCGGACATAGACTACATAGGTCAGCCGTACTGGTACCAGGATGGCGGTGACCTCTCTCCGGAGGAATTCGGTGAGAAAGTTGCCGATGAACTGGAGCAGAAAATTCTTGAACTCGGCGTGGATAACGTGGCGGCATTTATCGGTGAACCGATACAAGGCGGCGGCGGTGTCATTATTCCACCGTCGACTTACTGGCCGAGAATTCAGTCGATTTGCGATAAGTATCAAATATTGCTGGTTGCCGACGAAGTCATTTGCGGATTTGGTCGAACGGGCAAATGGTTTGGAAGCGACTACTTTGAATTCAAACCCGACGTCATGTCGATTGCCAAAGGTCTGTCGTCGGGGTACGTGCCCATCGGTGGTGTATTAGTGAGCGATGAAGTCGCATCCGTCCTAATAGACGAGGGTGGCGAGTTTCACCACGGCTTCACCTACTCAGGTCATCCAGTCGCTGCAGCGGCCGCCATTGCTAATCTCAATATCCTGCGGGATGAAGGTCTCGTTGATCGAGTAGATACCGAGACGGCTCCATATATCGCCGAGAAATGGCAACAGTTATCGTCGCACGCGTTGGTGGGGGAGGCTAGGATTGTGGGTCTCATCGGTGCTTTGGAATTGGTGAAAGACAAAACCACGCGGCAGTTCTTTGATGATCGAGGGGCTGTGGGCACTCTCTGTCGGGACATCTGTTTTGAAAGCGGCTTGGTCATGCGTGCAATAGAAGACACGATGGTGATTTCCCCACCGCTTTGTATTACGAGGGAGGAAATAGATGAGTTGATCAGCCTCGTCATTCGTTGTCTCGATCAAACCGCCGAACGGATGCGGTGAGACGGTAGCACCCGGTATGAAGTTCAAGGATTCGATGTACGACAACTTCAGTTTCTCGGCGGACCTGAATCTTGCTGCCGTGGGAAGTGTTGGAGATCTCCTTGGCCAAGCTAGAACATTGTCGAGATCGGTTGACGGGATACACGTAAGCGATGGCGCCAATGACGGCGTCCATTTCCCGGCATTGGCCACCGCTCAACTGCTTCTAGAAAACGATATCGACCCCATTTTGCAGATATCTTGTCGCGATAAAGACAGACTAACTTTGGAGATTGAAATTCGAGGTGCGCTCGCGCTTGGCGTGACCAGTGTGCTCCTCGTACGAGGAGAATCAGGTGGAATTAGCGACACCTCCGACCGGATCGTCAAAGTCAGCACTACCGATCTCATTCAGATGGTGCGCCGTATTGAACAGGAATCGCAGCAATCCAATTTATCGGTCGGCACGATCGCGACGGTGTTTAAGCCGGCTGCCGATTGGCGACCGCACGCATTACTAAAGAAAACCGGTGCCGGCGCAAATTTCATTCGCACGCAACTATGTTTTGACGCCGACAAACTTAAGCTCTATATGCCCAAGCTAGTTCGATCCAAAGTAACCTGGAAGGCGCCCATCATCGTCAACC
>CAJWCW010000125.1 GCA_913030615.1 uncultured Gammaproteobacteria bacterium
ACGTATATCGATCGTCATGGCCGTCGCAATCCTCCGCCTTGATGGCTACATACCTCTAGAGTGGCACGTTGGTAGAGCAGGTCAATGGGCGAATTTGCACCATGCCGTCGCATCAAGGGCTTAATAACATTCGCCAACACTTATCGACTAGCCATTAAATCGGCAATCCATGAGGCGTCGATTGTGCCTAACTAGTACAATGCGCGGTTTTTCGCGCGCCGTATGCCCGTACCGCTGCGTTACCAAGGGTCTATTCCGTATGTATCGTCGAGTAGTACTGTCCGGATTGTTCGCCATCATTGGTTCGTTGCCTATTCAGGCGGAGACCGGCGTCGCCATCGCTGGCAGTTTCCGCCAGTTAGACAATGCGCTCTCTGCTCAGCAGGCATTGCAGGTCAAACTTGGTGTCCAAATGCAAGTTGCGGAAACCGAAGTAAACGCGCGGCGATGGTATCGTGTCCAAGCGTCCTCCAGCGATGCGCGAGCGTTGGTGGCGAAAATGTTACAGGTAGGAATTGAAGGTGCGTTTTTTCAGCCGACCGCACGCGACCCGGTCGATTCGGACAGAGATCTCGCGACTTCAGCACTGACGATAAGCGCCCGGCCGAGTATTACGACCCCCCACGACCGACTTCCTATCTCAAACGCTCCCGCACAATCTGGATCGGGACCGCAGGAAATTAAAGGGGCGCTGAACGGCATGCCCATGCACTATATCCCACTAAACACGCACCTCCATGCCGAAACCGGCGTCACCGTCGATGGCGTCGTGGACGAGGCCATTTGGAGCCAGATCCCGCACTACGACAACATGCGGGTGGCAATACCTGGAACCGGGGAACCCGCCCACTACCCCACCGAAATCCGTCTACTCGCAACCGAACGCGGTCTCTACATCAGCGCCGTCTTACATCAACCTGCAGATAGTCTTGTCAGTCGCTTAAGCGAGCGAGACGAGTTTATTGACCGCGACAATTTCGGTGTGACCCTTGATACCACCGGCAATGCCCTTTTTGGTTACTGGTTCATGATGGGGCTTGGAGGGTCGAAAGGAGACGGGAAGGTTCTACCGGAACGAAGATATTCGCAGTCGTGGGACGGTCCATGGCTGGGAAAAACGTCGACTTTCGACGGTGGATGGATGGCCGAAATGTATTTTCCATGGTCCATGATGAGCCTTCCCAAAACCGAGGGCCTTCGGAACATTGGGTTCGCGGCGACACGACAAGTAGCTCACGCGAACCAAAGATACCAATGGCCTGGCCATTCCTATTCGGCCTCGCAATTCGTTAGCGCACTGAATACTTTGCAGGTTGAAGGCGTCGAACCAAGGCAACAATTCTCCATTATTCCCTTCGCATCGACGACGGCAGATATCGCGCGCAAAGAAAACCGAGCCGAGATCGGTGTTGATCTTTCCTGGAAGCCATCGCCGAAACTGGAAGTCACGGGATCCATCATGCCCGACTTCGGCGCCGTCGAAAGCGATCGGGTGGTTTTGAACTTGACAGCCATGGAGACGTTTTTCGAAGAAAAACGACTGTTTTTTCTCGAAGGTAATGAAGTTTTTGAGACGACGCCGCGTTCCGATATGCAAGTCGCCATGCGGACACTCACCAACGAGGATTGGTCAACCGCGTCTCGACGCGTTTACATGTCCGATTTCATGCCAACCCCCATCTCCATCGTCAATACGCGCCGCATTGGCGGTACCGCCAATCAAGTCTCCCATCCCGAAGGCGTGACGCCATTGCCCGGCGAGCGCGATCTTCCGACTGAGTTATTAGGCGCTGCAAAATTCACGGGATCCATCGGCAACTTCCGATACGGGATCCTCAGCGCATTCGAAGATGATGTGGAATGGGTTGCCAAAGACACCGCGGGAACAATTGTCAATATTGATGGGGACGGCCGAGACTTCAGTGTCGCTCGATTGGTCTATGAGGCAGGTGCTGTCAACCGTTACTCCATCGGCTATATCGGAACCTATACGGGCGGTCCACTCTACAATGCGCAAGTCAACGGCTTAGACGCGCACTACAGTAGCGGTAACGGACGCTGGATAACTGACCTACAATTGATGCGGAGCAACGTCGATGAGCGTGCCGGGTCCGGCGCCCTCGTCGATATCCTGTTCGCTCCCGGTTCGACACGACAGCACAAAATCGAACTCGAATATTTCGACGACGAAATCAATCTGAACGATTTAGGGTTCCAACGGCGTAACGCGTACACCGGAGCACAGTACGTCTTTTTGTACTCAAACGCGGAGAAGCGCAGTTTTATCGAATCGACTCGGGGCACCGTTGCGCTACGTCAACACTATAACGACGACGGACGCGTCATCGATAGCGGTATCTATTGGCGTAACATTTTGGCTTTGCCCAAACGCAACACGGTTCGGACTGGATTTGGTTTCATGCCTAGACGCTGGGAAGACATCGACAGTCGCGGAAACGGTGTCTACCGTGTGGACCAACGTCTGTGGTGGTCGCTCATCTGGTCCACCGACGCGAGCAAAACTTTCAGTTATTCCTTTGGCGCCAGCGGTGAACAGGAAAACCTCGGCGATTGGACAGACGGGCTATCTGTGGGCGTGACTATTCGCCCTTCGGATCGAATCTATGCGGACATTGAAGTGGACTACAAGCGTCGAGACGGCTGGATCGTTTACCAAGGGGGCCGAAATTTCGGTTCGTACCACGGTGTCGATTGGCAACCGCGTATCAAACTCAACTGGTTCATGGCACCGCAACATCAATTACGCTTAATGCTTCAGTGGGCCGGAGTCCGCGCGGACGAGCGGGGCTTCTTTCGCATCCCGGAGGGCGGTGGCTCACTCATCCCCACGGAACGAAGCTTGGACTCGCACGACTTCACCGTGAGTTTATTAACCACCCAGCTTCGTTACCGCTGGGAAATCGCTCCCTTGACCGATTTCTTCTTGGTCTACAACCGGGGCAACGCTCTGCCCAACCAAGTTGAAAAACCGATCGCCGACCTGTTCCAAGACGCCTTCCAGGACCCTATCGTCGACTCGCTTGTCGCCAAATTTCGGTATCGATTCGGAAATTGATTTGGGCAGTCCCCAACCACAAGGAAGAACATCATGGCCACTTCTCCTCTGCCGATCGGCGATGCAAGCGCACTAGGATTTGACGCGAACCGCCTGGCCCTGATCGGCCCGGCGATGGAAGCATACGTTGCTGATAAACGGGTCCCCAACCTCGTCACTTTGGTCGCTCGTCGAGGGCAAATCGTCCATTTCGAGGCCCGTGGCGTTCTCGACCTTGATTCTGATCAGCCGGCCGGCAAAGAAACCCTGTTTCGGATGTTTTCGAACACCAAACCTATCGCCGGTGTCGCCACTCTCATCCTTGCCGAACGCGGCGTGCTCACACCGGACGACCCCGTGTCCCGATTCCTTCCCGAATTCTCGAAGCAGCAAGTGCGAAGGCCTAGCGAGCCAATGGCAACGGACCGGGCCCGGCGCGGGATCACCATCCGCGATTGCCTAACCAACACCACTGGGCTGACCAGTCCGGCGACCATGCCCAATTTCTACCGCCAGCAATACCGTGATGTCTTGGAGACCCTCGGTTGGATTTCGAATCGAAATGACGAAGATCGTACTCGACCAAACAATCGGGAACGTGTCGAAGCCCTGGCACAACTTCCCCTGGCCGCGCATCCCGGGGATAGTTTCGGTTACCACCTTGGCTACCCCATACTCGGCGCTGTACTCGAAGCTGCAAGTGGCCAGCCCCTCGATGTCTTTTTCCGCGATAATATTTTCGACCCATTGGCCATGGTGGACACTGACTTTTACGTCAAAGACGGCGCCCTCGACCGTTTCGGGGCGTGTTACGTGCCACGTAGCGACGGGGACAGCGTTCAACTGGTCGCAACCGAAACCGCGGAGACGAGCGAGAAGAACAAAGGGCCCAAAACAGAATTCGGCGCCGGTGGTGACTCCGGAGGCGTACTCTCAACCGCAGGCGACTACGCACGGTTTGGACAAATGCTGCTAAACGGAGGTGAATTGGACGGCGAGCGGATTCTCGGGCGCAAAACCGTCGACATCATGATCGGGAATCACACCGGCGACATGGAAATACCCATGACAGGGCCTGGATTCCATTGGGGTCTAGGCGTTGCTACCTACCACGGCCGTAATCGCCCGCCGCTCGTACGCTCGGTGGGAACCTACGGCTGGGGGGGCGCCGCGGGTACCACTTATTTTGCCGATCCCGCCGAAGAGCTTTTGGGCGTGTGTCTCACCCAAGTGTTACAACACGGCATGATGCCCAACAACAACTACCAGGAAACGTTTCAGCGGCTGACCTACCAAGCCTTGAACTAAAGCGCGGTTCTTGACCAAGACTCTCACCGGTGAAGCATTCGCCAGGTCAAGACCTTATTGCTATCTTGCGTCGCAGTTCGCGCCCGTAGCTCAGTTGGATAGAGTGTTGGCCTCCGAAGCCAAAGGTCGTGCGTTCGAATCGCACCGGGCGCGCCACACCGAAGCGAACAAAGAAGGATGTGCGCGTGAAAGCTTGGCAGATCGCATCGCTGGGAGATCCCTGGGACGAACTCAACATCGTCGACTTAGGCACGCCACCAACGGAGCCCGAAACCGTCCGAATTCGGGTCGAAGCCACCGACCTGAATTTCGCCGACATCCTGCAATGCCAGGGTTCGTATCAAATCAAACTCACGCCACCGTTCACCCCCGGGATGAACGCGACAGGAATCGTGCTTGAGGCGAACCCGACACTCGGCTTCGCGATCGGGGAACGTATCGTCGGACCCACTGTTGGACCCTTCGGCGGCTACGCGGAAGAAGCCATCCTTCTTGGCGAACGCTCACACGCAGTGCCTCGTGAGCTCGACGCCGTATCGGCCATAGGGGCCCACGTGACCCACGGTACCGCTTGGTTCGCCCTGCATCAGCGTGGCCAGGTTCAGCCGGGCGAAACGGTCCTCGTACTTGCGGCAGCCGGTGGCGTCGGTTCGGCAGCCGTGCAAATGGCCAGCGCTTTTGGTTGCTGGGTTGCCGCGGCTGCGGCCGGCGAGCAAAAGACAGCCTTTTGTCAGGAGTTGGGGGCCGATCTTGTCATCGACTACGACAGCGATGACCTATATCAGGAAATCATGGACGCAACCGACGGGCGTGGTGTTGACATCGTCTACGATCCCGTCGGCGGTCGCTATTTCGACATTGCCCGCCGCTTGTTGGCTTTCGAAGGACGTCTTCTCGTGGTCGGTTTCGCGAGTGGCGATATCCCCTCGGCTCCCGCAAACCACGCTTTGGTGAAGAACTATTCGGTCGTAGGTGTTCACATGGGCGCCTACCGCGAACGTGACCTCCCTCTCGTACGACGATGTTACGCCGAAGTGCACGCCTCACTCCTCGCCGGCACCTATCGGCCGGTCGTTACCGAAACCATAGGTTTTGATGCACTGCCCGATACGCTCAAGCGATTGGCCGATCGTCAAACCATGGGACGAATCGTCTTTATTCCTACTCATTAGCTTGGATCCACTTCGCTTTTGGTCATGAACCACCGCACACTATGCTCGAAGGCGGGTTGAGTTTTGTCAAAAAGATGGCACAGCAACAAGACATCGAATTTTTTCCGGTAGCCGTGCAACAGGCCAAAACCTTGAGCCGGACACAAGTCATGCAATTCAACGAACTGGGCTACATCAGCCCTTTAGACGCACTCACGCCAACCGAGGTGAGTGCCAATCGTCGCTACTTCGATGACCTGCTCGCCCGGGTTAAAGCGTACGACGACGGCCGCAACGCCTACTCGATCATGGGTTACCAAAATCGCTGCAAGGGCATATGGGACCTGGCGCAACATCCTCGCATTCTGGGCTACGTTGAAGATCTTCTTGGTCCCGATTTTGTTTGCTGGTCGACACACTACTTCTGCAAGCTCGCACAAGAATCCAAGCACGTGCCTTGGCACCAAGACGCAACCTATTGGCCCGTCCGGCCAACGAAAACCGTGACCGTTTGGTTGGCCATCGATGACGTTGATCAAGCGAATTCCCCCATGCGCTTCATTCCCGGAAGTCACCTTCTCGGCGGACTGGAATGGCGAAAGGCCTCGGGCGATTTCGTCCTCCATCAGGAAATACCCGATGCCGAACGTTACGGCCGACCCCACGACAACATACTCAAAGCAGGGCAGATTTCCCTCCACGCTAGCACACTGATCCATGGATCCGACCCTAACCGGTCAGATCGACGCCGCTGTGGTTTGACGTTTCGGTATATTCCTTCGGACTGCGGGGTACTTGCGGGAGCCGAACGCATATTGCGAGATGCGGTGGTTTGTCGCGGCGAGCCAAGACACTGGATTCGCACCCGGCGACCAGCAGACGATGACGTTCGAGCGATCCACCATTACCAACGAGATTGAAGGTCCAAAGTTGGCGGTTGCTACTGCTCCGCTAAATGGTAAAAATCACGGAACCGGTATCCCGTCATCGCTTTTGATGGTAGCCAGCCAAGGGAGTTAGTAACAATGGAATCGAAGGGGCCAACACAAACGGAGTCAGTCGATGCACTCATCGTCGGTGCCGGGTTCGCCGGACTCTACATGCTCCAAAAATTAAAGCTCCAGGGACTGACTGCCAAAATCGTAGAGGCGGGTAGCGGCGTCGGCGGCACCTGGTTTTGGAATCGTTATCCAGGCGCGCGTTGCGATATCGAAAGTCTTGAGTACTCCTACCAATTCTCTGAAGAGCTTCAGCAAGAGTGGGAATGGCCAGAGCGTTACTCAACTCAACCGGAAATCCTCAAGTACGCAAATCACGTCGCCGACCGTTTCGAACTGCGCGATGACATCTACTTCGATACACGCGTCGTCGCAAACCATTTCAACGACGCGACCCAACGCTGGGACGTAAGCACGGATAGCGAGAAGACGTTCACCGCTCGTTTTTGTGTCATGGCGACCGGGTGTCTTTCTTCAACCAACACCCCGAATTTTGAGGGCCTCGATGCATTCCGCGGCCCTACCTACCACACCGGGCAATGGCCACACCATGACATAGATTTTAGTGGTCAGCGCGTGGGTATTATCGGCACTGGGTCTTCAGCGGTGCAAGCGATACCGGTGATTGCCGAACAAGCACAGCATCTGACGGTTTTTCAACG
>CAJWCW010000126.1 GCA_913030615.1 uncultured Gammaproteobacteria bacterium
ACAGCGTCAAATGCAAAGGCCTGGCGGGATTCGGAAGTGAACTGGCTTTCCAACCTTTTCCGAAGTTCATGGCGCCTCTAAATCTGGTGTTGGAGCTTCCAACGCTGTTTGCGAAACCGCTGTCGTTGGGGCTTCGTCTTTTTGGCAACATGTATGCGGGAGAAATGATTTTCATCCTGATTGCGCTTATGTACGCGGGCATGGCGACAGATATTGTTGGGGGTGCGTTAGGTATTTTTGGTGGTGTACTGCATTTCGCCTGGGCAGCATTTCACATACTCATTATTACTCTGCAGGCATATATTTTCGCCGTGCTCACCGTGGTCTATCTGTCCGCGGCGCACGACGAGGCACATTGAGTTAATCAAACAGGAGTCAAAATGGAACTTGGTATTGCAATCGCTGTTTCTCTCATGTTGGGTCTCGGCGCTGTTGGTGCCGCAATTGGCATGGGGATATTGGGGGGAAAGTTCTTGGAGGGCGTTGCTCGCCAACCAGAGCTACTCGGAGACCTGAGAACCCAGTTTTTCATTGTGGTGGGATTGGTCGACGCCGTGCCGATTATTGGCGTGGGGATCGGTCTCTATGTGTTGTTTGTTCTCGGCTAAGGCGTTGGTTAACGAGAAGCTAATATGAACCTCAACTGGACACTAATTGGCCAAAGCATCACGTTTTTAGTGTTTGCTTGGACCTGCTACAAGTTTATATGGCCGCTCCTCATTGGTGCCATGGATGAGCGAACGACGCTCATAAGCGAAGGTATTGAGAACGCTGAGCAAGCTCGTCGGGACCTCGAGGATGCGTCGTCTAAAGTAGACGAGATCATGCATGACGCGCGGGCTGATGCGCAGGCATTGGTCGATCAGGCCCGCACCCAAGTGGCGAGCATGATTGAAGACGCAAAGAAGGACGCAGAGAACGAGGGCGAGAGAATCCGGGAAACCGCTCGTGCCGACGTCGTTCAGGAGGCGAACCGGGCGCGGGAGTCATTGAGAGCTGAAGTTGCGGAACTCGCACTCAGTGGTGCCGAGCGCATTCTCGAATCAGGCATCGATCGGACCCAACATGCGGAACTGTTAGACAAGCTGGCTTCGGAGTTGTAAGCGTGGCCGAATTTGCAACGTTGGCAAGACCCTACGCAAACGCGGCGTTCGACGTGGCTAAATCTGCGGGACGCCTGGAAGAGTGGTCCAGGGGCCTCAACCTACTCGCCCTCGCAGGTGAAGACCCTAATCTCAAGGCAATGATTCAATCGCCAACGGCGACGACTGCCGAAAAAGCATTTAAGTTAGCCGAACTCTTCCGAGACGATCTTCTGGATTCCGTTCGGCAATTCGTGCACGTGTTGGCAGAAAACAAGCGCTTATCGTTGCTTGCTGAGATCACGACTCAATTCGAGGTTCGGCGTGCGGACGAGGCTCGGACGTTGGACGTTGAAGTGACCACGGCGGTGCCTCTCTCGGACTCGGAACAAAATCGATTTCAAGAAATCTTGGAACGTCGTTTCGAGCAACAAATTAATCTGACGACGGCGGTTGATGAAACCATCATCGGAGGGGCACATATCCGCGCTGGCGATACGGTGATCGACGGATCACTGCGGGGCAGGCTTGCGAAATTAGGCGAAGCGTTCGCGCGTTCGTAAACACATAGGTAACTACATGCAGCAACTAAATCCATCTGAAATTAGCGACATCATCAAAGCGCGCATCGAAAACCTCGATACTTCGTCGCAACCGCAAAACGAGGGCACGGTGGTTAGTGTGTCCGACGGGATTGTACGTGTTCATGGCCTGGCTGAAGCTCAATATGGAGAGATGATTGAGTTTGACGGCGGCCTTTACGGCATGGCATTGAATCTTGAGCGAGACTCCGTGGGGGTGGTCGTTCTTGGCGATTACAAAGGCCTCTCCGAGGGGGCCACGGCTCGCTGCACCCAGCGAATTCTTGAGGTTCCGGTTGGAACCGAGCTGTTGGGGCGAGTGGTTGACTCATTGGGTAATCCGATCGACGGAAAAGGTCCGCTCAATGCCGCAACCACTGCACCCATCGAGAAGGTTGCCCCGGGTGTGATCGCCCGGCAGTCAGTCGACCAACCGGTGCAGATGGGCATCAAGTGTATCGATGCCATGGTCCCGATAGGCCGGGGTCAGCGCGAGCTGATTATCGGAGATCGCCAAATAGGCAAAACAGCAATTGCGGTGGATGCAATCATCAATCAAAAGGGGAAGGGAATTAAATGTATCTACGTGGCAATAGGTCAAAAGATGTCGACCATTGCAAACGTGGTAAGAACGTTAGAAGAACATGGCGCCATGGACCACACCATTGTCGTTGGCGCGAGTGCTTCGGACCCCGCGCCAATGCAGTATATCGCGCCATATTCTGGTTGCAGTATGGGCGAGTTCTTCCGTGACCGTGGGGAAGATGCCCTGATTATTTATGATGATCTGACCAAGCAGGCTTGGGCGTATCGACAAATTTCTCTCCTCTTGCGTCGCCCGCCAGGGCGTGAAGCGTATCCCGGGGATATTTTCTATCTACACTCGCGACTCCTTGAGCGCGCGGCTAGAGTTAATGCTGATTACGTGGAGCGAGAGACCAATGGTGAGGTCACCGGGAAGACCGGCTCCCTTACCGCGCTTCCAATCATTGAGACCCAGGCAGGGGACGTCTCCGCCTTCGTGCCGACCAACGTCATTTCGATTACCGACGGTCAAATTTTCCTTGAGCTAGACCGATTCAATGCTGGCACTCGGCCAGCGATGAGCCCCGGCATTTCAGTTTCTCGAGTGGGGGGTTCGGCGCAAGTGCCCTTCATCAAGAAAATCTCGGGTGGCATTAAGCTTGCCTTGGCTCAGTATCGAGAACTGGCGGCCTTTTCGCAGTTTGCTTCGGACCTTGATGAGGCGACTCGACGCCAGTTAGAACATGGCGAAAGGGTCGAAGAGCTGATGAAACAGCCACAGTTTTCGCCCATGACTGTATCTGAGATGGGACTCGTTCTTTATGCGGCGAGCGAGGGCTTTCTTGAAGACGTACCTGTCAATCGCGTGCTCGACTTTGAGCAAGATTTGCTTACCTATATGAACTCGGAACATGGGGAGTGGATGAACAGTATTACTGAGACGGGAGAGTATTCCGACGAAATTGTCGACTACATGAAAACGGCGATCGAGACATTTAAATCGACCCACAGCTACGGTGATTAACAATGGCGGTCGGTAGAGAAATCAAGAAGAAGATCGGCAGCGTCGAAAATACGCAAAAGGTCACGAGCGCCATGCAAATGGTCGCTGCGAGCAAAATGCGACGGACTCAGGATCGAATGAATGAAGCGCGGCCGTACGCCCATCGAATCCGTGATGTCATTGCGCATCTCGCTAATGCGAACCCTGAATACAAGCACGTCTTTATGCAGACTCGAGCAATCAAACGTGTTGGCTACATCGTTGTCACGTCCGACAAGGGACAGTGCGGGGGCCTTAATGCAAATCTGCTTAGAACGTTGGTTCGGCAGATGCAAGAACAGCAAACCAATGGCATTGAGATCGATCTCTCGTTGGTCGGGAAAAAGGCCGCCGCTTTTTTTCGGTCGGTCGGGGGTAACGTGGTGGCCGCGATCAATGAGGTCGGCGAAACGCCTGAGCTAGAAACGCTGCTCGGTGGTGTGAAAGTTATGTTGGATGCCTTTGAGGAAGGGCAGATCGATCGACTGGATATTCTTTCGAATGAATTTGTAAATACCATGACTCAAAGCCCCACGTTCAATCAGCTTCTACCGTTGGAGCCGTCCGATGATGACTCGAAGGGACGCACTTGGGACTATCTGTACGAGCCGGATGCGCGCGAATTGGTAGAAGGATTAGTGCGTCGCTATGTGGAGTCCCAGGTATACCAGGCGGTTGTAGAGAATGGCGCATGTGAACAAGCAGCGCGGATGATCGCGATGAAAAACGCGACGGAAAATGCGGCGACAGTCATCGATGAATTGAATCTGATCTACAACAACGCCCGCCAAGCTGCGATAACGCAGGAAATTGCGGAAATTGTCGGCGGTGCGGCGGCAGTTTGATGGGTCTTAACGAACAATCAATATTAGATGGACGGGCGGGAACATCCGCGCGATTGGTAAAAGAGGAAGGCTATGAGTAGCGGTCAAATCGTTCAGGTCATTGGCGCGGTCATTGACGTGGAGTTTAGTAGGGATGAAGTGCCAAGCGTGTACGACGCGTTGACCGTCGGTTCGACGGGGCTGACCTTAGAAGTGCAACAGCAATTGGGCGATGGCGTTGTCCGCGCGATAGCCATGGGAACCTCGGAGGGGTTGTCGAGGGGTCTCGACGTCGCGAATACGGGCGAACCTATTTCGGTGCCGGTCGGAGAAGAAACGCTCGGACGGATCATGGACGTGCTCGGCAATCCGATTGATGAAAAAGGCGCGATCAACGCACGCGAATCCAAGCCCATTCATAGACCAGCACCCACGTATGAAGATCAGATGGGTGGAAACGAATTGTTGGAAACAGGCATCAAGGTGATTGATCTCATCTGCCCGTTTGCCCGCGGAGGAAAGGTAGGATTGTTCGGTGGGGCGGGTGTCGGTAAAACCATCACCATGCTCGAGCTCATCCGCAATATTGCGGTCGAACACTCGGGCTTGTCGGTGTTTGCGGGGGTCGGTGAGCGAACTCGCGAGGGCAACGATTTTTATTACGAAATGGAAGAGGCGGGTGTTCTAGACAAAATTTCGTTGGTGTTTGGACAGATGAATGAACCACCCGGCAACCGGTTAAGAGTCGGCCTTACAGGACTGACGTTGGCTGAACAGTTTCGGGATGAGGGCCGCGATGTGCTGCTCTTTGTGGACAACATATATCGATACACGTTGGCAGGTACTGAGGTATCGGCTCTATTGGGAAGAATGCCTTCCGCCGTGGGCTATCAACCGACGCTCGCGGAAGAAATGGGCGTGCTGCAAGAACGAATTACCACCACTCGGTCGGGGTCGATCACTTCGGTACAAGCGATTTACGTACCAGCAGACGATCTCACGGATCCATCACCGGCGACGACTTTTGCGCACCTCGACTCAACCGTCACCCTTTCGCGTGCAATTACGGATCTTGGTATTTATCCGGCGGTAGACCCATTGGATTCGAGCTCACGGCAACTTGATCCGAATGTGGTGGGTGTTGAGCACTATGAGACGGCACAACGTACGCAGCAGGTTTTGCAGCGATACCAGGAACTGAAAGACATTATCGCTATCTTGGGGATGGATGAACTCTCCGAGGAAGACAAGGCGCTTGTCTACCGAGCGCGAAAGATGCAGCAGTTTTTTTCGCAAGCGTTTTTTGTTGCCGAGCAGTTCACGGGCAATCCGGGTGACTATGTCTCGAGAGAGGACACGGTGCGAAGCTTTAAGGCGATTTTGGACGGCGACGCCGACGATCTACCAGAGCAAGCATTCAATATGGTGGGTACCATCGAGGACGCAAGGGAGAAAGCCAAGACATTGGCGACGTAACTGATGGCGAGCACTATGCAATGCAACATCGTCAGCGCCGAACGCGAAATTTTCTCCGGGCGTGTGACGAGAATTTCCTTGAAGGGCACGATGGGGGAGTTGGGGATTTTGCCGAACCATACCCCGTTGTTGACTGGCATCGCGCCTGGGCCAGTACGACTGCAGTTCGAGGACGGCGAAGATGACGTTTTTTTTGCCTCGGGTGGATTCTTAGAGATTCAACCAGGGGTTGTGACCGTGCTTGCTGATACGGCGCTGCACGCGGACGATATTGACGAGGCGGCGGCGCAGGACGCGAAAGAACAAGCGCAACGGGACATCACCGAACACGCAGCTGATTTTGACTACTCACGTGCAATGTCTCAGCTTGCGGAGGCTACTGCTAGGGAACGCACGTTGGCGGAGCTACGTAAACGGCGCCGATAGAAAATCGAGCCGCCGAAGACAGATCTCAAATTCCTTTTTTGCGCACGTATAATCGTAGTTTCATAAGACAGAGAGTCCCGTGATGCGACTTGAAGTCATCATCCTGGCGGCCGGCGAGGGTACTCGCATGCAGTCGTCGATTCCCAAAGTTCTCCACACAGTGGGAGGCCGACCGCTTCTTGATCACGTGTTGAGTGTTGCGCGAGACCTGAAACCGGACGCCTTGCACGTGGTGGTCGGTCGTTCAGGCCCAGACGTTCAAGCGTATTTCGAAGGCACGGATGTCGCTTGGGTTGAACAAATCGAGCAAAAAGGGACAGGCCATGCGGTAATGCAGGCGATCGATGATGTCGAATCGTCGGCAATGGTCTTGGTATTGTTTGGTGACGTACCGCTGATTGAGAAGGTGACTCTTGAGGCGTGTATCTCTGCGGCGGACGACGGGATCGGTGTGGTGACCGTGGATATGGCCGTACCTGACGGGTTCGGGCGAATACAAAGACGGGCGGATGGACAAATCGAGGCGATCGTCGAGGACAGAGATGCGACGCCCGCCCAACGCACTATTACCGAGGTCAACACGGGCATACTGGCGGCGCCAGCGGGGATATTAGCCGGGCTGCTTGAATCGATCACGGCCCGTAACGCACAAGGAGAATATTATCTGACGGACATAGTCGGTCTCGCGGCTTCGCAGGATGTGCGGATTACCGGGGTGGATGCCACTAATCCGGAAGAGGTACAAGGGATTAACGATCGAATTCAATTGGCGTCGGTGGAACGTTACATGCAACGTCGCGAAGCCGAACGCCTAATGGCCGACGGTGTAACGATTGCCGATCCATCGCGGCTTGACCTGCGCGGGACTCTGGCGGCGGGCCAGGATTGTTTTATCGACATCAACGTGATTATCGAAGGGGTGGTCGTTATCGGCGACAACGTGTCGATCGGGCCCGGATGCGTTGTCACCGATTCGGAATTGGCTGATGGCGTTGTAATTGAAGCTCACTCGGTAGTTGAGGGAGCAGTAGTTGGAGCAAACTGTCGGCTGGGACCCTTCGCACGCGTCCGTGCTGGTACCGAACTCGCGGAAGGGGCGCGTATCGGGAACTTTGTTGAAACCAAGAAAGCGATCATTGGTGCTGGCACGAAAGCCAATCATCTCGCGTACCTTGGCGACAG
>CAJWCW010000127.1 GCA_913030615.1 uncultured Gammaproteobacteria bacterium
ATGAGCTCCTGATAGAGACGTTTTTCGTGTCGCAACGCACGTGCCTTACTGGTAAGCACCTCGTCCTCAAAGGTTTTCAATTCCGGGGTAATGTACCGCTCGACGTTTTTCAGGGTTTGGCGCCGTACATATTCGACCGGTAAATCCCCGGTAACTGACCGGCTGGTTTCTATGTAGTAACCGTGGACGCGGTTATAACCCACCTTAAGGGTATTAATACCCGTGCGTTCTCTCTCTCGCGTTTCGAGTTCTTCGAGGTATCCCGTTGCATTTTCCGATAGATCTCGCAGTTGATCGAGGTGTTCATCGAAACCCCGCGCAATACAGCCGCCGTCGCGAATCGTCGCGGGAGGCGCTTCAATTAGTGTCTTTGCAAGACGTGTTTGCCAGTTAGTCTCATCGGGTAGGCTTTCAAAGGTATTCTGTATCGCTGGGACTTGAAGTCCTTTCACCAAACTCTTGAGGCCGGGGAGTGATGCAAGGCCGTCGCGCAATCGCGCCAGATCTCGTGGGCTCGCAGTGCCAAGCCCCGCGCGCGTGATGATGCGGTGCATATCGCCGATGGGACGAAGGTACGTTGTAAATTGTTCGCTCGATCTCGTTTCCAGTATTGCTTCAATTACGTCATGGCGATGTCCGATTTCTATTTGGTCGGTGAGAGGTCCGTGGAGCCATTCACGCAGCAGCCTGGTTCCCATGGGCGTAGTGCAGTGATTAATAACTCCGAATAGCGTGTTGTTCGTCCCGCTACCATCGAGTCGGGCATCGATTTCTAGATTGCGTCGAGTTGGCCCATCGATAACGATGACACGATCGTCGGCGTGAAGGCTGACGCTCGTTAGAAACGGTAACGACTGACATTGGGCTTCCTGTGCATATCGGAGCACGGCCGCCGCGGCACCCAAACCAACGGTACAGCCGCTGATACCAAATCCGTCGAGACTGGACACGGAAAACTGATCGAGCAGAGCTTGTTGTCCGAGGCTACTGTCGAAACGCTCTAGTTCGAGAGGCGTTATTGTTACACCTGGCATATCGACATCGTGCCCTTCAGGAAGAAGAATTTCGGATGGTCGGATGCGCTCCAGCAGGGTTTTGAGGTCGCGGTTGGAATTAGGTTCCGCGATTCGATATTCGCTGGTTGATAAGTTGAGCCAGGCGACCCCAGCGGGCAGGCTATCGTTGACCGCCGGCACGAGCGCCATGAGAATGCTTTCACGGTTGTCGTCAATGAGCGCGTCCTCGGTCAGCGTTCCCGGCGTAACGATGCGTTGTACTTTTCGTTCGACCGGACCGCGGCTCGATGCTGGGTCACCAATTTGTTCGCAAATCGCGACTGACTTTCCTCCAGCGGTCAACTTTGCGAGATAAGAATCGACGGCGTGAAACGGCACGCCGCACATAGGTATGGGCTGGCCCGCGGACTGGCCTCGTGTGGTAAGAGTAATGTCTAAGAGTTCGGACGCTTTTTTTGCGTCGTCGAAAAAGAGCTCGTAAAAGTCTCCCATTCGGTAGAACAACAGTGCATTGGGATGGTCAGCTTTTATCCCTAGATACTGCTGCATCATCGGTGTGTGGTCAGACAAATTCATCGATGTCTAGCCTACGACAGATACCGAAAACGTTGAAATCTCATTTGTAATTGACGTATTTCGGCTTGCGCGTAGTACTGATTATATATACAGTACTCTGAAAACGCTGGAGATAATGATGGCTGACTCAGATAAAGACCGCGCGCTATCGGCAGCTCTGTCCCAAATTGAACGCCAGTTCGGCAAAGGCTCCATGATGCGGCTTGGCGATCGCGAACAGACGGCAGTGCCATCCATATCTACGGGATCCTTGGGTTTGGATATTGCATTGGGTGTTGGGGGGTTACCTAGGGGCAGAGTGGTGGAAATATATGGCCCAGAGTCGTCGGGTAAAACAACCCTGACGCTTCAGGTCATTGCTGAAGCTCAGAAGGGGGGTGGTACCTGCGCGTTCATCGATGCAGAGCATGCTTTGGACCCCGTTTACGCCGAGGCCCTTGGGGTCGACACCGATGATCTATTGGTTTCCCAACCCGATACGGGGGAACAAGCACTTGAGATTTGCGACATGGTCGTCAGGTCGGGAGCTGTCGATGTCGTGGTTATCGACTCCGTTGCAGCGTTAACGCCCAAGGCGGAAATCGAAGGAGAGATGGGTGACTCTCACATTGGCCTCCAGGCACGTCTAATGAGCCAAGCACTGCGGAAAATGACAGCGAATATCAAGAATTCCAATACGTTGGTGGTATTTATCAACCAAATTCGTATGAAAATTGGAGTCATGTTTGGGTCACCCGAGACCACGACTGGAGGCAATGCGCTTAAATTCTATTCTTCTGTGCGTCTGGATATTCGTCGAATCGGAGCGGTTAAGGACGGCGACGAAGTCATAGGTAACGAAACTCGGGTGAAGGTACTTAAAAATAAGGTGGCACCGCCCTTTCGCCAGGCAGAGTTTCAGATTCTTTATGGTAAAGGCATTTTTCGTGAAGGGGAGGTCATAGAAATCGGCGTCGAACAGGGGATTTTAGAAAAATCGGGGGCCTGGTATTCGTACAACGGAGATCGTATTGGTCAAGGTCGAAAGAATGCGGCTGAATGGCTCGCGGAGAACGTCGACGCTCGTCGGGAAATTGAACAGCGGATTGCCGAGCAGTTGCTCCCACAAAAAACGGAAATCAACGTTGAATCGGAAGAAAGCGACGTAGCGGATGTTGCAATAGGCGATAACGACGAATTGGCAGACATAAAAAACGTCGGATAGTCCGATCTCCCCGTATGAAACCGGCCGAGGAGACTCGAGACGCTTATCAGCTTGCCGTGAAGCTGCTGTCGCAGCGCGAGCATTCGATTCAAGAACTGCGACGGAAGCTCGCGCGTAAGGAATTCTCGAGCGACAGTATCGATGCGGTGGTTTCCACTCTTCAAGAATCGAATTTAGTCTCGGACGCTCGTTATGCGGAAGTCTTCGTTCGTAGTCGGATCAATCGAGGCGACGGACCAATGAAAGTGTTGGCTTCGCTGCGTGAACGGGGCATCGATGACGATCTCATTGACCAATTCCTCCATTATGACGATGCGTTTTGGATTTCTCGCGCGGAGCGTGCCCTCGATAAGAAGTTCGGGGAACGGATGGAAATTGGCGAGGCGACGAGTTCGGACGACTGGGGTAGACGCGCGAGGTTTCTAGCGGGAAGGGGTTTTGCAGCGGAAATCATCTATCGGAGTTTAGGGCCGCAACACGGGTAGCCCATACACCGGCGGCTGGTCTTCAGCTCCAGGGCAATCGGCGTATACTTGCCCGCCGTTTTACACCGGATTCCCGCTTTCATGCGAACCGCTGACCTACGTTCCGCGTTTCTAGACTTTTTTGGTGTACGCAATCATCGCGTTGTTGCGTCGAGCTCGCTCGTCCCAACGAACGATCCAACGTTGCTCTTCACCAACGCCGGAATGGTTCAATTTAAAGACGCACTGCTTGGGCGAGAAGCGAGGGACTATTCGCGCGCCGTGTCTTGTCAGCGTTGCGTGCGTGCTGGGGGAAAGCACAATGATCTTGAGAACGTAGGGTATACGGCACGACATCACACCCTTTTTGAAATGCTTGGGAACTTCAGCTTCGGCGATTACTTTAAAGAAGAAACAATTAGTTGGGCATGGGAATTCGTCACGGAGATTTTGACGCTCCCGGAAGATCGACTCTGGGTAACCGTCCATCCTACCGACGCGGACGCACGAGCTATATGGACCCAAAAAATTGGCTTGGCCGAGAGTCGTGTGATCGATCTAGAGGACAACTTCTGGGCGATGGGCGAGACCGGGCCCTGCGGACCAGACACCGAAATATTTTTTGATCAAGGTCCCGAATTTTCTGGAGGACCGCCAGGATCGGCGGACGACGACGGCGATCGATTTCTTGAATTTTGGAATCTAGTTTTCCCGCAATTTGATCGTGCCGCGGACGGCTCACTGTCTTCACTGGCAACACCAGGCGTTGATACTGGTATGGGCCTTGAGCGTGTAGCCGCCCTCACACAAGGCGTAGGCAGTAATTACGAGATTGATCTTTTTCACGACGTGATTCGGAGAGCTGGCGAATTCGCGGGACTTTCGGACGAACGCACCGTTTTCCATAATCCTTCGCTGCGTGTGATTTCCGATCATATAAGGTCGGCCGCTTTCTTGATCGCAGACGGCGTTATCCCAGGAAATGAGGATAGAAACTATGTGTTACGTCGGATTATTCGGCGCGCATTGCGCCACGGCAACAAATTAAACATCCGCGAACCGTTCTTTCACCAGTTGGTTGAACCGCTTGTGAACACGATGGGCGAAGCGTATCCAGCGCTTTCTGAAGAGAAGGTTCGTATCGAAAAGACACTTCTTTCCGAGGAAGAGCGATTCGCCAACACCTTGGGTCAGGGCATGGCGATACTTGAATCAGCGATTAACGAATTGACGGAAAAAAAGATCCCGGGCGAGGTTGTTTTTAAGCTCTACGATACGTTCGGGTTTCCGGCCGACCTGACTGCCGATGTGGCGAGAGAACGGGGCTTACAAATTGATGAGGACGGGTTTGAAAAGTTGATGACGGCGCAACGTCAACGGGGTCGAGCGGCGAGTCGGTTCGACAGCACCTTGGAACAACGGATAGAGATTGAGGGACATGTTGAATTCTTGGGCTATGAGGGGTTGGCGGCGGCTGGCGAAATCGTGGGCTTGTACCGGCAAAACGATGACGATACCGATGAAGTGAAAGTACTGAAGGCGGGTGAGACCGGTGTGGTCATCCTTAATCGGACTCCGTTCTATGCAGAATCTGGGGGACAGGTCGGAGACGCGGGCACCATGCAAACGTCCGCTGCATCGTTTGTCGTTACCGACACTACACGGGGCGGTGGCCAACATCTTCATTACGGCTTGGTCGAAAACGGTCAGCTGTCCGTCGGGGACACTGTAGATACCGAGGTTTCGGCGGACCGTCGCAACGATATTGCGCGAAATCATTCAGCCACCCACTTGTTGCATGCTGCTTTACGGCAGGTCCTTGGAGAACACGTGCAGCAGAAGGGATCCCTCGTTGACTCGGAGCGATTACGCTTTGATTTTTCTCATATTGATCCGCTCGAGGACGAAGAAGTTACCGCGATTGAAAGAATCGTCAACGAGCGCATTCGCGAAAACTCCGAAGTGATGACTGAACAACTTGGGTATGACGATGCCGTAGCGCGCGGGGCGCTCGCCCTCTTTGGCGAAAAGTATGGTGACGACGTTCGAGTACTTTCCATGGGCGGCGATTTTTCGGTCGAGCTTTGTGGAGGCACGCATTCTCGGCGGACCGGCGATATTGGATTGTTGCGGCTTGTTTCAGAGACGGGTATCGCGTCGGGTATTCGGCGTATCGAAGCAGTTACGGGTCGCGGTGCACTCGTTCGTCTCGACGGTATTGAACGGGAACTTGATGCTGTAGCGGATGTGGTTCGTGGTTCCAGAGAAGATCTTGCGGGGAAAGTGACGTTACTTGCGGAAAGCAACCGTCGACTTGAAAAAGAAGTTCAGTCATTACGATCGCGTTCGGCACAGTCAGAAAGCGCGGACCTTGCGGCGGGCGCAATCGAGATCGAAGGGATCAAGGTATTAAGCGCGCAAGTTACGGGCGATTCGGCGGCCGTGATGGCCCTGTTCGATAGCTTGCGAGAGCGGTTGGACAAATGTGTGGTCGTTCTGGGATATCTTGATGGCGGCAAAGCAGCTCTCGTTTGCGGCGTCTCCAAGGAACTCACGAACCGACTAAAAGCCGGCGACTTGGTAAAGCATCTAGGTGGACAGGTGGGTGCTCGAGGTGGCGGCCGAAACGACATGGCGAAAGCCGGGGGCGGTGACAAACCGGAAGCCCTAGACGATGCGCTTGGAACCGTGGCGACCTGGGTTGTCGAACAACTTTAGTCGGATCGATGGCGCTTCATATTCACAAGTACGGTGGTACGTCGGTTGGCAGTCTGGATCGGATTCGGGCTGTCGCGCAAACCGTGGCCAAGCGACGAGAAGCCGGTGACGACGTTGTCGTAGTCGTTTCGGCCATGGCCGGTGACACTAATCGGCTGGAAAGTCTAGGACAGGGACTATCGGATAAACCAAATGACCGGGAAATGGACGTGCTGCTATCGACAGGCGAACAGATTTCGGCGGCTCTAACGGCGATGGCATTGGACCAATTGGGTTACAAAGCACGATCGTATCTAGGTTGGCAGGTGCCGATGATTACTGATGCAAATCATACGAAAGCTCGTTTCGAGTCGATCGAAACAAAGCGACTCAAGGATGACTTGGCGGCAAGCGTTATACCGGTCGTGGCGGGCTTTCAGGGCATCGATGTAAGAGGCGACGTCACGACTATTGGCCGCGGAGGGTCAGATACAAGCGCTGTCGCTATCGCTTCGGCGTTAAACGCGGACGAATGTCGGATCTACACTGACGTTGATGGTGTCTATACCGCGGATCCGAAGATCGTCGATGACGCACAGAAAATGGAGCTTGTTTCTTTTGAAGAAATGTTGGAATTGGCGAGCCTTGGCTCAAAGGTCTTTCATCCTCGTGCCGTGGAATATGCGGCCAATTCAGGTGTTACTCTGCGGGTACTCTCGAGTTTTACCGAGGGACAAGGCACCCTAATCACGTTTGAGGACACGAGTATGGAACGACCGGTTGTGTCTGGTATTGCCCACGCGATCGACGAAGCTAAATTGACCGTGGTCGGGGTTCCCGATGTCCCGGGTGTCGCGTCGACGATTTTGGGTCCCATTGCAGATGCTTCAATCGAAGTCGATATGATCGTGCAGAACATCGGGTCGGATGGGACCACTGATTTCACCTTCACCGTGAAACGCCGAGACTATGACACTGCAAAGGGAATACTAAGCGGTTTGATCGGAGACCTAGGAGCCCGAGACGTGATTGGCGACAATGCGATCGTCAAAGTTTCGGTGGTTGGCGTGGGCATGCGCTCGCACGC
>CAJWCW010000128.1 GCA_913030615.1 uncultured Gammaproteobacteria bacterium
ACTATCTACAGTTTGCGCTTGAAGAGGGCAAGGTCTGTCGCAATTACTCTTCAAGAAAGACGTACTGTGGACCACAAAACTACCCACCGTCGACGGACCAACTCTACCGAAACTTAGGCAACGGACGCTTCGAAAACGTCACTGAATTGTCAGGAATAGGGCAGTCCACAGGGCGAGGCATGGGCGTTGTGACGCGAGACTTTAACGGCGACGGGCACATCGATTTCTACGTCGCGAATGACGCCGGCGAGAATTTTCTTTGGCTTAATCAGGGCGGCGGACGCTTTGAAGACGAAGCCCTATTTTCCGGCGCAGCACTCAACGTCTATGGGATCGCCGAAGCCAGCATGGGAGTTGCAGTAGCCGATTACGACCAGGATGGCGATCCGGACGTATTTCTTACGCACGACGTAAAAGAAAGCAACACGCTCTATGTCAACGATGGCTGCGGGTGGTTCGACGACCAAACGAGCGTATCGGGCCTCGCAACGTCGAGCATGCGTTTTACCGGTTTTGGTAATGGCTGGATCGATATCGACGGCGATAGTGACCTCGACCTGTTTAGTGCAAATGGCGCCGTTACAATCATCGAATCACAGCGCACCGCGGGCTTTGAGCCGCCACTTCGTCAACGTAATCAGCTCTGGCGTAACAACGGCCGCGGGATGTTCCATGAAGTCATCTCAGAAGTGGCATTTAATCGACCCGGCGTCAGTCGTGGTGCCGCCTTCGGCGATCTGGACAACGACGGCGATACAGACATCGTCGTCACCAACAATAATGGTCCAGCAACGTTGTTCCGCAATGACGCTCTTTCGTCCAACTGGATCGGCGTCGATTTATTCGATACCGACGCGCATCGCCACGCCATCGCAGCGAGCGCTTGGCGCGAAGCAAATACGAGCGACGTTCGATACGTGGCGACCGACGGGGGTTATGCGTCCGCCCACGACCACCGACTTACGTTCAATTTTCCAAACGATCCATCCGACCAATTTGTCCACGTCCGTTGGGCAGATGGTCGCATCGAGCGCTTTGGCCCATTGGCACCCAACCGATACCACGTCCTGTCGTCATCAACATTCGACGACAAACCATCTCTCTCCAACAGAAAAACCGCGCCCGAGCCAAAGTCCGCGGGAGTAGGTTGCGTTCGAAACGCCACGCTGGCCGATTAAATTTGATCAGAAAAGCCGCGTAAAACTGGCACCACTCAGGCGATTATTTACCGCATTGTTATAGATCGAGCCAAACGTATACTTCAGGCTCAATCCCACCTTGGTTTCAAATTCCGTATCAAGTGCGCGTCGGCCTAGAAGCACTTCTTCGTCCGTCATTCCCCCTGCAGCGAGGTAAATTTGATCGCGAACCAGCGATGCTTCGGCCCAGAAGCTGATATCGAGTCCACGAACGATCCGATAATCGATATCGCCCTTGATCGATATTCGATACAAATCCGTGTCGTCAAGGAAATGGGACGCTTTGATATCCGCGCCTATGTCACCCCAACGTCGCTCGAGGTCGTATTCAATAAAAAGTCCTTGGTCAGCCCTGAATTCCTCAAGCTCGCCTAGAATAGTTTGAGTTTCATA
The DNA here is from genome assembly GCA_913030615.1 of uncultured Gammaproteobacteria bacterium. Classification (GTDB taxonomy): domain Bacteria; phylum Pseudomonadota; class Gammaproteobacteria; order Pseudomonadales; family Azotimanducaceae; genus UBA11889. Next base: position 1,593 of record CAJWCW010000128.1, read on the forward strand.
ATTCAATTGCGTCGCCCCCGCAAAATACCCGAACGTCAGGGAGCGCTCCGCATATTGGGAATAAGGGTAAAGGTTGTATTCAAACGCTCCTGCCACCCGAGCTACGCGATCGAGATTCCGGTAACTCGACCGTTCACCACGTGCACCCATTCCGATGCCCCAGTGTTCCCCCAAAGACTTGATTCCCCATGCGCTTAAGTTCGACCGGCGGCTAATATCTTTTAGGGTAGACCCGCTATCGAATTCAAAGTTCCGTTCGACCCGACTGTGAGAGGTACCCATACCCAAACGCCAATTTTCAGTCGTACGACTCGCGTAAAAGGAGCCCCTGACATCCGTATCGTCGCGGCGTTCCTGCCGATCAACTTCGCCACGGACCTCACTACGGAACACCCAGTAATTCCATGGATCGTCCGTTGGCTGGACCCCAAGCGATGTCATGCGAGGGGCTTCCGTCGACTCGCCCAAGTAGGAAACCCTAAGTGAGTCCCCGGCCGGTGTTTGCACAACGTAAGGAACCAACCCCAACTTGAGCAGCCGGGTGAAACCACGGCGCCGCTCGTCGTCCGTGTCGGTATCGCTTGTGTAGTAGCGAAGTTGTTGATCAAGTCCGCTAAACGTTTCGAATCCGTAAAACATGAGTGTGTACTCGCGACCCGAGCCGCTTCGTTCTCGAGTCACCATCACGTGCACCTGGGCATCAAGTCGATCCCGGATGTAGTTGATGTAGGGTATTTCGCCCCGTATGAACGTCATATCGCAGCCGTGGTCACAATCAAGAAATACACGCAACGCGGCCGTTCCCAATTCGCCTACCGTAGGTTCGTCAGCATTCGCCGCGATCGATGTCCCCAAAACACCTGCACCCACAGTCAAATAGGCCAACAATCCAAAGTGCGCTAGAACGGATATCAGGCACAGTTCAGGGACTTTCCTTCTCTTAGAAGATCGTTTAATCAAACGATGGGTCTTCGTCGTCCGGTTCTTCCGGCGTCGGGGTGTTACGCGGAAGTGCTCGTTCGCCGCCGGTATCACCAGACAACTCTGCCGCGACGCGACTGTCCTGGAACTGCAACTCGTGCAACGTGTAATAGATCCCTTCCAACGCCATGAGTTCCTCGTGAGAGCCGTATTCACGAACCTCACCATGATGAAGCACGAGCACTTTGTCGCATTCCCGAATCGTTTGTAAGCGATGGGCTATCACGATTGACGTACGCCCCTCCATGATTCGGTGCAGCGCTTCTTGAATGACCAGTTCGGTCGCGGTATCGATGCTCGCCGTGGCCTCATCCAACACCAAAATCTCCGGATCGGCAGCTAAAACGCGTGCAAAAGCCAGCAACTGCCGCTGTCCCTGAGACAAATTGAGTCCGCGTTCGGACAGAAACGTGTCGTAACCCTGCGGCAACGCGCGAATAAACGGATCGGCATTCACGATGCGAGCTGCTTCCATAGCATCCTCGCTACTAATACCGGGGCTGTTGAGTGTGATGTTGTCGAGCACAGTGCCCGAAAAGATATGGAAGTCCTGCAAAACGATGCCAATCCTGTGCCTCAGATCCACCGACGCAATGTGATTGACATCAACGTCGTCGAGAAAAACCTTGCCGTCGTCAAAGTCATAAAAACGTGCAAGGAGCTTAATCAGCGTGCTCTTGCCGGAACCCGTAGGCCCTACTATCGCGAGTTTTTCGCCAGCCTGTACTGTGAACGAAACGTCATGGATGACTTCTTCACCCATGTAATAGGAAAACGACATATTTCGAAACTCAAGCCGTCCATGGACGCTGCTCGGTAGCGACACTGGTTTCTCGGGCTCCTTAATACTCTCGTCCCAATCGATGGCCTGAAAAATTCGCTCCCCCGATGCCATCGCTCGAAATAGCGAATTGAACTGGTATCCCACCGCTTGTACCGGCCCAATCATCATTCCGATGAGTTGCGTAAAGACGACCACCGACCCCAGTGAAATCGACTCTTGAATCACTTCGCCACCACCCACCCAAATGATGACCCCGGTCGCCACCGTGATCAGGCTGTTATTGAAGGCGTTGTATACCGTTTCTAAGTTCATCGCATGAAACTGGTAATCGCGGTGTGACGCATTGCGTTCGCCGAATTGCTCAGTGTTCAGCCTCTCGCGGCGAGACAGTTGAACGACCTCCATGCCAATCAAGTTTTCTTGCATGTATTGGTTGATGCTGGAAACCGCATTGCGCACATTCCGATACGTATTTCCAAGTACCTTTCGAAATAGCGACGTCGCAACGGCGACAACGGGAATGAATACCATCGTGTAGAGGGTCAGTTCTGGACTGATCGCCCACATCAAAAAGAGCGCCAGAAAAAAAGGAATAAAGTCACCCACCAGCTCCAGTACGCCGGTCAACAGTTCGATGAGATTTTCTACGTCATTTGTCAATCGCGTCATGACCCTACCTACCGAAACATGGTCGTAGAAGGACATCGGTTTGGTTTCCAGTTTACGAAAGAGCTCGCTCCGTAAGTCCCGTAAAGCTTGTAAAGTGGAACGAGCAAGCAGTATTCGATGCCCGTAGGACGCAAGCGAGGAAACCAACACCAGCAACGCGTACACGAACACCGCCGACATCAGCGGCGAGGCACCCGTCCAATCGGCGACTCCGTAGACGAACTCGCCCATGCCGTAGTCCGGCAGTTCGTTGGATTTAGGATTGGGTAGCAAGATTGTGTCGATAACGACGCGTCCGTTAACGATCGGTTGCAATACGGCTATTGCGGCAGACACGAGTGTTAAGACGATGCTGATGGAAAGCGTGAAACGATACGGCTTGAGCCACGCGAGCAGACGCACGAACATGTTGACGTTAAGGGCTTTGTGGGTCAGTTCCGCATCAAAAGCCGAATAGTCTCGAGAAGGTGTTGCGGGCTGTGCATCGACTCGTGTATTCATCCGTTGACCACCCGAACGTCGATATCAAGATTCCTCAGCAAAGCGGCCTTGCGCGCTCGATCCTGATCTTGATTACTCTGCACCGCCTCTAAATCTGAGTAGTAGCCGCCTTTCGCGATGAGTTCTGCATGTGTTCCCGACTCCAGAATTCGACCGCCTTCCATCACGAATATACGATCCGCGTGCCGCGCGGTGGACACTCGGTGGGAAACAAGAAGGGTCGTGCGGCCCTGACGAACCTCTTTTAGGCGACCAAGGATGCGCTCTTCCGTCCGCGTGTCCACGCTAGAAAAACAATCATCCATCGCAAGTATCCGGGCATCTCGGATGAGGCCCCGAGCCAGGGTTGCCCGCTGTTTCTGGCCTCCCGACAACGTCATCCCTCGTTCACCGACAATGGTTTCCATTCCGTCCGGGAATTCATCGATCGCGTCAAGGAGTTCGGCAAGTTGAGCCGCGTGCTCGATCGGCGGCAATTCGCGATCGGGTTCGTCGTACGTCAAGTTGTTACGAATAGTGAGGGAAAACAGGAACGGATCTTGCGGGATCAATGCAACTTGTGAACGAAGTTGTTGTAACGGGTATCGCCGAACATCTGTACCGTCAATCAATAACATCCCCGGTCCTGGATCATTCATGCGTACCAGTGATCGCAAAACCGTCGACTTGCCGCAGCCCACCCGTCCGAGAAACGCCACGGTTTCTCCAGCTTCCACGGTCAACGAAATATCGTGAACCGCCTCTTCTTCGGCTCCCGGATAAGCATAAGAAAAATGGCGGAATTCAACACGACCTTGGATCTCGCTGCTCGCGGTCGCGTGCGGGTCGTCTTCGATCTCCGGTTCATAATCCAGCACTTCAAACAACCGTTCGGTGGCCGCCGCTGCGCTGGTAAACGTCGAAAGCCAACCTCCAACCTGGCCGATCGGCCCGGTAACCATGTACATGTACGCGAAAAACGCAGTGTACGTTCCTATCGAAATCACACCGTCAACGACAAGTTGACCACCGTACCCAAGTATGAGGAGTGTGGAAAAAATCGAGACAAACGGCATGACTAAATTCATCTTCGCCCGGTATTTAGTGCTCCGATAGACCAAACTGGCATAGCGAGTACCCATGTCATCGAACCGACCGATTTCTTGTTGTTCCTGCGCCATGGCCTGGACCGTCCGAATACCGTTGAGATTTTCAGATGTAAACGACGTTACGTCGTCCATGGCCTGGCGCCGTTCTCTTACCATAGGGAAAAGCCGACGCGACATCGTGACGCCGAGGTATGCCACGACGGGCGTCGGCAGCAACACCAGCGCCGTCAGTGTTGGCGACAAATACAACATAAACGACAAACCAACGATGATCGAAAAAACAAACGTAAGTACTTGAACCCACCCACCCGCAATCACTCGCCGGACCATGGCGATATCGCCCGACGACCTCGACATAACATCGCCGGTCCCAAACCGATTGAAAAACGTTGAGCCCATTCGTTGCACATGGCTGAAAAAGCGTTTTCGAATATCGTACGACGAACTGATCGCGACTCGTTGCAGCGTCCGACTTGAGTACACCGAAATGAAGGAGCGGACCACAGCGACCGTAAGAATACCCAGCACAGGTATCAAGATATCGGGATCCTTAATCGCTAATGAATCGATCGCAGTCCTCATAAACATAGGCATAGCTGCGGCACACATTTGCATCGCAATCAACCCAGCGATACCAAGAGCGATCTTCACGCGGTACTGGTATGCGTACGGAAACAGTCTTTTTAGGTGGGCCAGATGCTTTAGGGACGGACGTGCCCGCTCTATCCGTTGCCGCCTATATACAGGAGGTGTGTATTGACCGAACTGCGCCATAAACCCGAAAAAATCCTTGTGGAGCTCTAACCAGTGACGCCATGTCTTACGAACCCGCCAAGACAGTTTCGCATCACCGTCCCTGACGACTGCAACGCCAGTGCGTCATAGAGGGACGTGCGGAACAACGGCCGCGGAAAGTTTTGGCGCCTTCACCCCATTAACAATGGCGACTTCAGCTCTGGTCTGGGCCCCGATCCCCAGACCTTTCATCTTAGCATAGCTGTCTATTCGGTTGGGCCGGGAGCCGGCGATACAAGGCGTTAATGCTTGTCGGTTAGATCAACGAAGTAATAAGTCGTGATCACTATACGACTTTGTCGCCTAACAGCATCGGCATTTGGTGGCCAGGGGCAGAATCGAACTGCCGACACGAGGATTTTCAGTCCACTGCTCTACCGACTGAGCTACCTGGCCCTCTACCAACTCTAACAATAGGAACGGACGAGAACGCGGTATTGTAAGCGCGCACCCCTAGCCGTCAACTTAACGACAAAAGCATCGATGGGGCTCATAGAAGAAAGCCG
>CAJWCW010000129.1 GCA_913030615.1 uncultured Gammaproteobacteria bacterium
GCTGAATACGTTGCGGCAACGAGATGACCCCAGCGATCACGGCGCCTAAGAAGGGTAAGCAGAGGACATACACACGAAGTCCAAACCACTGGGTACCGACCACGCCGTCTAGTGCCAACAAGGCCAACCCGCCGCAGGTAACCAAGGCACCCGTTACCAACCGCCAACCGGCCATTGTCTGGACGACTCCAGCAGTCCCTCGTTCCAGCCGACTAAACATTGGCGCCAGTAGCGCAAGTGCGGCAACGTACACCAGGAGCCAGACGGGGCGTAACGACCACCACAACCCAGTCCCAGGATCGATTTCCAGACCAAGGTTTCCGATCTCTAAAGCCAGTCCCACGGTCAAGGTCGATGCAGTGAGATGCCATAAATAGATCGTCATGATCATGCCGTTGATCACCAACGTTGCAGTCCAAGGGCCAACGCGCGCGAGCCAACGCTGCGCCGGACGTTCAAAAGCCAAAAGTATGCCCATTTGCATGACACCAAGGGCAAGCATGGCGAACTTAGGAGGTAACGTATTGCTGACCTCATCACCCGGCACACTCACCATGGCGATAGGGTAGGGGCCGAAATACACCATTCCGATCAAGAGCAATCCGCCTCCAATCGTCCAGATCGCTGCATTTCGCAAACCGCTTAGGTGACCGTCTCGCCACGCGTATCCCAACTGATGGACTGCAAGCCAAACAAACGCATAATTGAGCCATCCAACGTCTTTGAAACCGAACACAAAGAACACGGCGTCGTTGACAACCGCCAGCAACGCTAGGGCCCAGAACGAGGCCATCCCGTATCGTCGCCAAGCACTCCAGGTCAACGGAACAAGCAGCGCGACTAAGATGTATACCGACAAAAACCATATCGGGACTAACGCCACTTGCGAAGCGATAGCAAGAATTTCCGATCGAACCCCTATCGCGTTGCCCACTCCGCCGATGACAATCCATGCAGCGACGAGTGGCAGAACGGGTTTAATCAGACGCCCCAATCGACTCGTCAACCAATCGCTGTAGCCATGGCCATCCCTGGTAGCGGCGTTCCAAGAGACTCCATTTGCGTACCCACCCACCAGGAAAAAAATAGGCATCACCTGGAATCCCCAGGTAAGCCACCGCGTCCAAGGTTCCAATTCAAGCATATTGGCAATCGCTAAATTGCCTTCGACCACATGCGGTGCGGCCATTAACCAATGTCCGGATATAACAGCCAGAATAGAAAGTGCGCGTAAGAAATCGACGTATCGGTTCCGTGATTCAGGCGTTTGAAGTGCCAAGGCTTGCGCCTGGGCCCATAACCCACGCTTCAACGGTTTGTCAGATTCCATACTTTATCCTTTTATATCAATATTTTACTGGCATAAATGAAATCAAAGTAACGATGTGATTGGCAGCAAACCGTAAAACCATATTTCCACATTTTTTTGCCAAGAGGCCAGGTGATCAGGATTAAATTGTTGACTGATGGCCCAACTGTTTTCCGGCAACATATCTTTCTCAATCTGTCGAGATAGCGCTTTCGCCAAGGTAGGATTTTCGATCAATACACCCACCTCGGTATTCAGCTGAGCAGACCGAGGATCGAGATTGAAACTCCCGATAAACAACCGGGCGCCGTCCACCACCATACTCTTCGCGTGCAACGAGATGGTGGCATGGGTATTTGTCGGCGTTTGGGTGATGATCTCGTCGCGGATCGATGCATCGTGTCGAAATTCAAACAATTCAATGCCGGCCTCAATGATTGATGCGCGCTGTTGTTGGTATCCACTAAACGCCATGGGGTTGTCGGTGGACAACATTGAATTGGTGACGACTTTAACGCGTACACCCTCGGTGACTTTCTTAGCCAACAATGCAATTCCATCCTCGGGGAATATCAAGTACGGCGTTTCGATCAGTATTGATCGTTGAGCAGCGCTGACTTCCTCGACTAAACGTCCGTATGTCTTGAGATCCAATGACGTCGATACTTTTCCCGGCGCATCGTTAATGAACTCGACGTCGGTCCAGACCATGTCGTCGACCACCGCCTGAATGCGCGTCGAAACATCGGCAATTCTTTCTCGTACTTTCGGGTCAAAATTTGACGGATTGTTCGCGTAGGCCTGCAGTTCGAGCCGAAAACTCTCGTCTCTTTCCGCAGGTGACGGCTCCACCAAGGCATCAATCGAAAGCGCTAGCGAACTGTTCCAAAATTCATCGAAATTTTCTTTAACCTTGTCGGTTACGGATCCTGCCAACAAGACGTCCCGATCGCGAAAGTTGTAGACCGAGTCGTAATCAAAATACTCGTCGGCCATGTTGCGGCCACCGGTGATGGAAACGTGATCATCAAAGATGGCAACCTTGTCATGCATCCGTTGATTGAACGACTTGAAGTCGAAAAAGAGGTAATAGACACGTTCTATGACCGAAACGCCCACATGGTGCTTGGGGTTATAAATGCGTAGTTCGACGTTAGGGTGTTGATTGATGTTCGCCAAGATGCGGTTTTCTGTCTCAAGAAGGAAGTCATCAACCAACACGCGGACCCGCACGCCACGATCAGCCGCCGCGAGTAGTGCTTCCGCTGCCAAGATGCCAATGTTGTCTGGCTCCCAAATGAAATACTGAACATCGATGGTTGCCTGCGCCCGTTCCGTTAGCCAAGCGCGGGCGAGGAGGGCGTTTTCCCCGGACTCGAGGACATAGACGCCGGTCCTTCTGGAACTCTTTGAAAGGCAATCGGGGCAATAGGCGCTGAGCCAATCCAATAACGTCGAAGCTGGCTGAGCTCGCACATTCATGCTTCCGAACGCGAGTACCCCTATCGTGAGGATGATCGTCACTCGATACCAAATCCGGTTCACCGTGAATTTCTCCGGTGCGTATATCAGTGAGTCCTGCCTCGAGACCTTAGCACGCCACGATAAAGTACACTTCTCCCGCCTGGCCCTTTAAACGACGACGCGTCAGCACCGATCCTGCGACGTAGAAATACGGGTCCTACATGAGCAAGTTCGACTACATCATTATCGGCGCGGGTTCTGCAGGCTGTGTTCTTGCGCATCGCCTCAGCGAGGACGGAAAACATACTGTCCTTCTGCTGGAAGCGGGAGGCATCGATCGCCACTTCTCGCTCAAGATGCCTGCGGCTTTTTCGATCCCGGTCAACGATTCACGGTTCAACTGGCTGTATATGAGCGAACCCGAAGCGGGATTAGGCAATCGTCGAATCCATTGCCCGCGGGGGCGAGTGCTGGGTGGGTCATCATCGATTAACGGTATGGTTCATGTACGCGGTCACCCGGCGAATTTTGAACACTGGCGAGAGACGGGCGCGACGGGTTGGGGGTACCGGGATGTTCTGCCGTACTTCAAAAAATCCGAAGACGCACTTTGGCTGGACGCGCCCAACGAATATCGAGGTAAGAACGGCCCACTCAAAATCTCGCGCGGGATGAAACGTAACGCGCTGTACGATGACTTCGTACTCGCCGCGGAACAAGCCGGCTACGGATTAAGCGACGACCTCAATGGGTTTCAGCAGGAGGGTTTTGGCGATCTAGAAATGACGGTTGCTGAAGGGCGACGTTGTAGCGCGTCGCGCGCTTATCTATCCACGGCCAAACGAAAAAGTAACCTGACCGTTCGTCTCTACAACTTAGTCGAGAAGCTTGAATGTACCAGCGAACGCGTCATCGGCGTTCGCTACCACGATGGAAAACGACGGGTTGTCGAGCAGGCCAACAAAGAAGTAATCCTGGCCGCCGGGGCGATTGGATCTCCCCAGCTCTTGATGCTCTCCGGCATCGGTCCGGAAGATTCCTTGAAATCAAATGCCATTACACCGGTCAAAGTGGTTCCCGCAGTCGGTCAAAATCTGATGGATCACTTAGAGATTTATTTGCAGCGATCCTGTCCACGGCAGCATTCGCTGAATCGATGGTTAAATCCTTTAGGGCGCGCAATGATTGGAACCCGTTGGCTGGTCAGAAAGACTGGGCTTGGATCAACAAACCACTTCGAAGTGGGTGGTTTTATTCGAAGCCGTCAAGGTATAGACATCCCCGATATTCAGTTTCACTTTCTCCCCGCAGCCGTCTCATACGACGGCTCCGTGTCGCACCAGACCAGTGGGTTTCAAGTCCACGTCGGCCCGATGCAAAGTCCGAGCCGAGGTCACATCTCATTAAGGTCTGCGGATCCGCGCGACAAACCACTCGTTCGCTTTAACTACATGACCCACACGAGTGACTGGGAGGTCTTTCGTCAGGCTATACGACTCGCCCGGGAGATATTTCAACAGCGCCAATTGGATCGATACCCAGGAGAAGAATTATCCCCAGGTCCCCAGTGTGATAGTGACGATGGCATCGATGCATTTATCCGCAAAAACGCCGAAAGTGCTTACCATCCTTGCGGTACGTGTCGCATGGGAATTGGTGAAGACACAGTCGTTGACCACAACTGTCGTGTACACGGCCTAGAGAATTTGCGTGTCGTCGACGCGTCCGTGTTCCCCCAAATTACCAACGGTAACCTCAACGCACCCACCATCATGTTGGCGGAAAAAATCGCCGATCACATTAAGGGGTTGCCCGCGAGGCAGGAAACGCAGCCCTATTTTATGGATCCTCACCGGCTTACCCAGCAACGTCCCGGTGGAGCGCTCAATCGAATCGCGCCAGGATAGTGCGCCCATGACTCAACACCCCGGCGAAGTGACGTCTACAGGTGCTTGTCGAGGAAACGCTCCATCAATTCTAAATGCCTCACGCGATTCTCTGGCTTATAAAATCCGTGACCTTCGTTAGCGATCACCACGTATTCGTGAGGGTGCCCGCGTCGCTTCAATTCGGCCGCAAGCTTATTGGCGTGCACGACGGGGGCCCGGTCGTCTTCTTCCCCTTGAATCAATAACACCGGCGCCTTGAGCTCGCCAACACGTTGGATTGGAGAAAACTCTGCAAACTCGTCTTTATCTTTTCCTAATGCTTTTTCGAGGTAACGACGCCCACTGAAACGACCGCGAATATCACCGGCCGAATACATTAAGCTAAAGTCATAAACGCCCACGACGCCGATGGCAGCCTTGTACAAATCCGGTTCAATGATGGATGCCTGCAGTGCTGAATACCCGCCAAAACTCCCTCCCATAATGGCAATACGCTCGGGATCGATGGGAAAGTTCTTCACTACATATCGCGTCGCATCAATGATGTCGTGTTGGATTTTTCTACCCCATTCACGAAACCCAGCCGCTTCAAAATCCGCACCAAACCCACCCGATCCACGGAAATTGACTTGCAGAACCGCGTACCCTCGACTCGCTAGAAATTGCGATTGCTTGTCGTAGCCCCACGCGTCAAACGGCCCATGTGGTCCGCCGTGCGGATTGACGACAAGAGCCAACGCCTCCGTCTGCCCTGGGGGGATGGTCAGCAACCCGGTGATATGGAGCCCGTCGCGCGCTTTGAATTCAATGGGTTCGACGCGTCCCGAGAGCTCTTGATCGACCCAAGGCCGCATGCCACTGAACGGAATTAAACCTCCCGCGTCCTTATCAAAGAGATAGTAAAAACCTGGATTGCGATCACTCGATACGTGAATGACTTGCAACGACCCTTTACTCGTCGCATTGACGATTTCTACTCGGGATTCGGGAAAGGTCGCCTGGAGCGATTGTGTCACTCCCGCGCGTTCATGATTCGGATCAAGATAATGCAATTCGGGTTTACCTATACCCGCAACAAACGCATACGCATTGCCATCTTTATCAATCTTGATATCAAGCACGTCGGCAACGGGATCGCGATAAATCGTCTCGACACGGGATAAATCAAGCGATGCTTTAACCACCGCTTTGGTACCGCCGTCGCGATTATCGAGCGCCAAGATCGAGGACCCATCATCCGTGAACGCGATCGGTTCCAACATCCCGCCGGGGTACGGCATCTTCAGTAACTCGACCCATTCCAGCGACTTCGGAGCCTTGTACGCCAAGAACTGCTCGTAGTATTCGGTCATACCCCAGGCATAGCGCGCTTGATCTTCATCGTCGAGCAAAACCTCACCCGCCCCCGATGGCAGCTGAGCAATACGGCGCATTGACGAATTAAAGGTATGTAACTTGTAGACACCAGAACGCGCTCCGCTGAACGAGATGGTTCGAATCAGCACGTAATTTGGTTCGTCGGGGAGTGGATCGAGCATCATGGCCCAGCCGCCAAAGCCGACGCCATTATTCGGCGAGCGGGACTTTCTCTTACCCGGCGGAAGACGGAACGTAAAAATCCGCCGCTCCTTTCTTCCGTCGACGTTGACGGCAAATAGTTCACCACCAACGAACGGCTGTTCACGCATCGACGGGATAAACCGCTGAATCCCGACGACCAAGCGCTCGTTGCTCGACCAGTAATATTCCCCGACCTCTTCATCAGAGCCGGTAAAAAAGATCTGATTGACCGCGTCTTTTTTTGCGCGGTCGTACACGATGACTCGATTGCGTCCATCGACCTTGGTCATGAATGCGAGGTACTCGCCACCAGGAGATATACGTACTGAAAAAATCTCATCAAACTTACTAAAGTGTTCGATGGGCGGCTGTGAAGAAGCCGAAGCCATGCCAGCGAACAACAAAAGACCGTAGACAATCCAAGGCCATCGGTGTCGTTCGATACGCAGTCCTTTGTTCATAGCGCGAATGTGCCTTCTTCCTTTAGTGGGATAGTACTTTGACCAGCCGTTTGCGTTAAGGCGTATGTTGCTCGCACGCAAAAAAAAGGCGGGCTTACGCCCGCCTTAGTACCCCTAAACTACTCAGAACTAGAAGTTGTGGCTTACTCCCAACGTCAGGTATCGACCCATGAAGTCATAGGTGACATCAGCGGAGGAATAAAAACCATTAAAGATCCGCGGCGGG
>CAJWCW010000130.1 GCA_913030615.1 uncultured Gammaproteobacteria bacterium
TTACTCAACCTTCGATTTACTGTACGTCAGACCGAATCGTTCTGATTAACAGGTTCCACTGGGTCTCCTTTTCGCAGTGTCATATACAACACTGCCGCTAGGCCGGCGGTACTAAAAATCATGCACATCACCATGATTTGATATCGGGCAGCCGTCAGCGGTTCGATTCCCGACAAAATCTGACCCGTCATCATGCCGGGCAACGAAACCAATCCGACGGCTAAAAGCGCGTTCACCTGAGGAATCATCGCGGCTTCGATCGCCGCGTTTCGTGCTGACAGGTAATCCTCACCGCGTTGGCGTTCGACGTGAAAACGTTCTCCCGCCAGGCTGATCGTGTTCATGCTGTTTGCAAACACCATCCCGGCTAACGGAATAACGAAGCGGGGTTCGTACCAGCGCGGTAACTCAAGAATGATTTGCGTGACCACCACAAGCACGCCCAAACCGCTTACACCGAGCGCGATAAAGATGACCACATACGGCTTAACACCTCGATCCGTCAGGGGTCGCATGGCAATCCAAGCAGCCATGACGATCATGAAGACAACCACGACTACGACAAGGACCGGTTCATCGGTTTCGAAAATGTATGAGAGGACGTAGCCGATAATCAGCAGCTGGACCAACATGCGGCCGTTCGCGTAAATGGATTGCAACGCATTCAGGCGCCAACTCCACATGACGAAGATGAGTACTGCTACCGGTACGAATCCGATCAGCAAACTAGCGATGGGTATGGTGGTAACGGATGTCACCTCGGTCTCAATACGCTCCCTGAAGTTTTCTTCGCGAAATCGGCCAACAGGCTTTAACGAAGCCCCAACGATTGGTCCGCCGTCGTTGCGCCATATCTACGGTCCTTGGTCTCGCGGCGTAGAATATCTAGCTCGATAATCAGCGCATCGCGTCCCGCCTGTGCCCCTGGATCAGACGGGTAGTACGCGAGTTCCGTTTTGGGATCACCGGCAACACGTGTTCCCGTAAGAACGCGGGGACTGCTGTAATCGTACGATTGCGCGCGATGCAACAGGGCCCGGTTATCCCACAACAGGGTGTCGCCAGGTTGCCATTTGTGGCTAAACACGCGGGAAGGCTCGGATACTACAAATTCAAGCAACTCTTTTAATAGTTGCCGGCTTTCGATTCGGGTAAGGCCAGGGATACCGAAGGCATGACGTCCGACGAAAAGGTTCTTGATCCCGGTTTCCGGATGGACTTTCACCAGTGGGCGTAGATACGCTTCTCCGTGGTAGATGCCGTCGCTGTCTTGTGGTGGAAAATCACCCAGGTCATTGGCTTGCGAGTACTGGGTCGAGTGATACGCGCTGAGATTCTCGATACGGTCTCGCATCGCTTGATCTAGCGCAGCGTATCCCGCGCGCATGTCGGCTAATTCAGTCGCGCCGCCCTCTGTTGGCACGCTCACTGCGGAGAGCATGGCGCATTTGCTACTAATCGGTTTATACGTTGAATCCGTGTGCCACGTTTCATTACCGACGTTGGTCCTCATGCGCTGTGACTCGATGGAAAAAATTTTCTCGTAATGGCCTTCGGCGAGCTTTTCTTGGTTGGACATCGGGCTGGCACCAAACTCAAGCTCTCCAAAACGTTGGCCGAACTCAATATTTTCTTGGTCGGATAGGAACTGGGTAGGGAACAGCAAAAACCCGAACTTAAGGAAGGCAACTTGAATCAAAGAAAATGTTTCATCGTTTAGGTTGGCAAGTTCAACGTCCGTAACGATTGCGCCAAAGGGTTTTTTCTCAACGGGAGTGATGTTCATTTCTTACACTAGTCATTCGATTAATTTTTCCCGCTGCGTGAATCATCAAACAGGTAGGGGGCGAGCGTTTGCTGGGCTTCCCGGCGATACTTCTTCCATTGCCCTCCCCCGTAATAAGCGAGACTCCCGGGTTCAGCTTCCCCGTGCCCGTTGTAATAGGAAATGCAGTTGCGCAGCGGTTGGCTGACGATATCCGCCTTCCGACAGTGATCGGCATATTCATCTTCGTAATCTTTTGTAACGTCGACCACCGTTGCGCCACGCGCTCGCATGGTTTGCAACATCCAAACAATGTAATCCCCGTGTTCTTCGATGGCGTTGGTAAAGTTAAAACTGCCCCCACCCCCTTGTGGGCCCGAGACGATAAATAGATTGGGGAAATTGTGACTATGTATCCCGAGGAACGTCTTCGTTCCCTCCGACTCCCATTTCTGACGTAATGATTCTCCTTCTCGCCCCTTGATCATGTTGAACGTGGAGGTCGCCATCCATTGAAATCCTGTCGCGTAGATCAATACATCGAGCGGGTATTCCTTGCCTTCGTGCACGACGCCCGTCTCGTTAATCTGGGTGACTCCTCGAGGTGCTGTATCGACCAGTGTGACATGCGATTGGTTGAACGCTGGAAGGTATTCGTCGTGGAACGTTGGTCGCTTGCAGCCGTACGGATAATACGGTTTTAGTGCGGCCGCGGTTTCCGGGTCTTCGACAATGGCATCAACTCGGGAACGAATTTGTTCCATGATTCGAAAGTTCGTGTTCAGTTGTTTTTCAATGAGTTCTTCGGGCGATAACGGCCGAGCGTGCTGTTTGCGTTCTTTAAAATCGGACACCTTGCCCGACAAGTAGTCGTCGTTTGCCTTCATCGCAGTGCGTCCCGCCGAGATTTTTGCGAATCGTGCTCTGCGTGCTTTGGCCCACCCGGGCTCGTCGGCCCACATTCGCCGCTCTTCGTCGGTCGTGGCGCGCTGATCCCGAACATCGATGGAAGAAGGGGTTCGTTGAAAGACGTAGAGTTCTTTCACGACTTTTGCGATCTCCGGAATAACTTGGACAGCGGTCGCCCCGGTTCCAATGATACCGACTCTCTTTTCCTTCAAATCGATATCGTAGTTCCATCGGGAAGTATGAAAGGCGTCACCCTCGAATGACTCCATCCCCTCGATTCTGGCAAGCTGAGGTGTTGTCAAAATACCGTTTGCGAGGACGACAAAATTCGCTCGCATGCTGTCGCCACGATCTGTCGTCACGGTCCATTTGCTCGACGTCTCATCCCACTCGGTCTTTTCGACCGTCGTGTGGAATAAGCAGTGGTCGTAAAACCCGAATTTTTCAGCCATACGTTGGCTGTACTCCATAATTTCGAAGCCTGAGGCGAACTTCATGGTCGGTACGTAGCCCATTTCTTCGAGCAACGGCAGATAACTATACGATTCAACGTCGCAAGCGATACCGGGGTAACGATTCCAATACCACGTTCCGCCGACATCGCCGCCTTTCTCGCAAAATCGCACGTCCTCGAATCCGGCTTCTTGTAACTTGTGCCAGAGCAACAGTGCGGCAAAGCCAGCGCCCACAACCAACACTTCACAATCATCTTCTAACGCTTCTCGAGGCACCGGATCGGCCGAATAGACGTCCTCAAGGTATTTACTGAACTCGCCATCCATCGCCATGTAATCCGCGGCTCCCCGGCGAGCTTCTTTGAAGTCCCGATACTTGGCTTGCTCAAGTGCATTGAAGACCGCGCCAGTGGGAGGCTCGGGCAACGTGGTTAGTGATTCATCGACAACTGGGGTGTAGCCGCTACCATTGATTTTCTCACTGGCTTTCGCGGCACGTGTATTGAAAATCTTGAAGCCAGTGGCTGGGTTTATGTCGATCGACATGGTTTCTATGCAATGGCTACGGTGATCACATCAGCTACCAGTGTACCGCATGGCGCTTAGTCTCAGGGTAACTCGCGTGACCCTACTCCCTACCCGGACCTTTCAAATAGCCCGTAGGATTTTTCTTAGGCCAAGGGGTATCGTAAACAATCATATACAGAGAACATCGAAGCATGACTGATCTTAAGTTTGGTGCATTTTTAGCTCCCCACCACCCCATCGGTGAAAACCCAACGTTGCAACTTCAAAGTGATTTGGAATTTGTCACCCACCTCGATCGGTTGGGGTTTGATGAGTTTTGGTGTGGCGAGCACCACTCAACTGGATGGGAAGTGATTGCTTCGCCGGAGATTTTTCTCGCGGCAGCGGCAGAACGAACCCAGCGAATCATGCTAGGAACGGGGGTCGTATCGTTGCCGTATCACCATCCTTTTATGGTTGCGCAGCGGATGGTCCAGCTCGACCATCAATCGCGCGGACGCGTGATTTTTGGTTCAGGTCCTGGTGCCCTTCCCTCCGATGCACACACCCTGGGAGTGGATCCCATGCTGTTAAGGGATCGTCAGGACGAGGCCATGGGTGTCATCCGGCGTTTGTTTGAATCTGACGAACGATTTACCCACGAATCCGAATGGTTCAAATTGATTGATGCCAAGTTGCAGCTAAAGCCACTTCAGAAAAAGATGGAATTCGCTGTCGCCTCGATCATTAGTCCATCGGGAATGACATTGGCCGGAAAGCATGAGGCCGGCATTCTCTCGATCGGTTCGACCTCCAAGGCGGGGCTTCAAGCACTCCCGACGCAGTGGAGTTTTGCTGAGGAATCCGCGACAAAACACGGTAAGACCGTGGATCGAAAGAACTGGCGTATCGTACTTAGTTGGCACATTGCTGAAACGAGAGATGAGGCACGTATCCAAGCCCGCGACGGCCTTTTAAACCACAACAACGCGTACACCGTAGGTACCCTGGCAGCGGGCGAAGGCGCGATTTACGACACACCCGATCAGGCTGTCGATGAGATGGCTTTCTCTGATGGCGCGGTTAACGTCATCGGGACTCCCGATGATCTCGTAAACAAAATAAAAGACATCATCGAACTCTCGGGTGGCTTCGGTACCGTTATAGGCTTCGTCCACGACTGGGCAAACAGGGAAAATACCAACCGAAGTTGGGACCTCGTTGCACGTTATGTCATCCCGGCGGTTAACGGGCTGTTGGACGATTACAAGGAGTCGAACGAGTACGTCATTCAGAACCGGGACACTTGGAATCGGGCGGGACAGGCCATCATGAGCAAGATTCAAGAGAACGAGCGCGCCGTCGCCGCGATGAAAGAACAAGCAGGGCCGTCTCAATCCGCCCTTGCTCCGCACTCAGGCGAGGCAACGAAGAAGGCAGCGAAACGTAAGCCGTCTTAACTCCGAGTCGTTTGGTCGTGATCTTCGGGGTGAACCCTGGCTAAAGCGTAATGTCCCGTTGCCAGTACTCGTTACCAGGCTCGCTGATCTCTGATCGCACCTGTTCGTTCCAGACACCCTCGCCAAGATAACTGCCTTGGTAATCGTACGGGACCTCGTTCGGGTAGTACTGACGACGCGCGTCAATAGCGATCGGAATCATTCGAGTTCGGTGAAGTACGTAGTCCTTGGTGTAGGTAATGTCTTTGATCTCGCCTGGGCGTTTAAATGCGTGGACGTTGGTCGTTTTTGACCCGACAGCGGAATCGCGTTTATGAAATCCAATGACCATGGTAATTCGCGTCCCGGGCGATTCATTGGGGTACGAGCCATGCAATGAGCTTCGATTCACCATGCCGCAGTCACCTGGCCCTAACACCATCGGAACGGCACTAGGTAAGCGCTCCGTGATAGGCGGGAATTCCCCATCGTTGGCAAGAAGCCATTGACGGTGGCTCCCGGGAACCACCCAGAGACAGTTCTCCGGCGTTCCCTGGCTCCAGGATACGGATAAGTTGAAGCCGTGTGTTTTACCGGAGCCGTCTGGCTGCTCAAGACTTTTCCCTTCGTCGGTCCAATGTGTCCGTCCATCTTGGTGCCACGGAGTCGGCGGTCCCACACCGCCGGCTTTGTGAAAGACCGCTTCGTGAAAAGGGACGAAATCGTGGCCGTTGACGCTCGCGACCATGCGTAGGATTTTTGGATGCCCGTAAACACGTAGTGCAGAATCCATCATCATCAGCGGATGGGATACAAGACCCACAGCATTGCGAGGCGAATTGTTCGGGTTCAACGAATCATTCTTTGAAAGCGAGTAATAGCCATCAAATACGACGGGGCGTCCGCGAGAATCCTCGGCGTTATCGTAGGAGACCGGTGCATTGTCGAGGACCCGATCGAACTCTTCTTTTAATTCGGCAACCTCGTCTCGTGCAATAACGCCTGTGAAGACATAGAAACCCGTTCGAAAATAGGCGTCGAGGATGTCTTTCTGAAGGAATCCATCTTGGTCAAACCGCATAGGACCCCGGTTGTCGAGCTCGGATGCGCGCTTCTGAGCAGCTAGGGAATATTGTTTCCAGTCGCTGTTTTCGATCTGGTTCATGTGCGCAGCCATCGTGCCTATGCGAAGGGGTTCTCGTCTTTAAACCTTGATTAGATCATCCAGTCAAGCATAGTAACTGCATCGTTGACTGAAGGACCCGGCATATGGAGATAAAAGATTGGTCATCGGCTAAAGACACGCCGGCGCTTTATCGTGAGTTGAAGGAACTTGAACTGCTAGAAAACTTAGCCGAACTGGAAGCATTTGGATACACGGTGTTACCGCCAGACAAGGTTGGCTCTGCAAAACAACACGAGGAAGCGAAAGAAGTGGTTTTGCGGATAGCTTGCGAACGCAAGGATTGTTCGCGCGACGAGCTGTCCAGCGTTTTTAGTGACGGCCAAGAACTGCTTCGTTTTGTTCTTTGGGACGACCTCCTTTTCGAGAAACTAGTGCTCACCCCCACCGCCCTCGGTTTGATCCAATGGATGGTGGGTACCAACTGCGTCTTGTCACTCTGCAATGCGTGGGTCAAAGGTAAGGGGGATGCGCGTACAGGCATTCACGCCGATTGGGCACAGTTTGAGATGCCCACCATGGCGGTCGAGACCTACGGCGCGAATTTCAACTATCTGCTTACCGACTACTCGAAAGAGGATGGTGGACTTT
>CAJWCW010000131.1 GCA_913030615.1 uncultured Gammaproteobacteria bacterium
GCGGGCGGCTAATTCGTTTCCACGCGGACGAATAATCGGGTTACTTCGAACGGTACTCTCGAAAAACGTCGACTACAGTTCTAATCAGCGCATTGAAGCGTCGTCGCAGATTTCTCTAACGCGGCGGTCACCTGGCTGAGTTGGGATTCATCACCATGTTGATCTCTGACGTACCGTCTATAGACCAATATCATTTAGGTTGTAGTCGGCGAGCGTGCTTTCCCGCGACTTCCTCGAATAGGAGTGGTTCTCGTGTCTCAACGGTAGATAAACATATGGGTCTTCATCGCCAAAATGCTGAGAACGCGCGTCGACGGCAAGTGGAATGATTCGCGAACGTTTGGTCACATAGTCTTCGTCGTACGGATTTTCTGCCCATCCCTGTACGCCTAATACCGACGACCTTCGATGAAAGCCAAACACAAACGTTGCCCGTTCGGCCACAGACGTGTTGGCGAAAGAGCCATGTAGAACCTGCCGATTACAAATTGCCACATCTCCCGCTTTCATAAGCATCGGAACAGCATCTGATAATCGATCCGAGCCGTTTTCTTCGACCTTTTTCTTAATATCAATTTTTCCTTGATCATGGCTCCCCGGCACCACCCATAGAGCGTTTTCCGGGGTCGTGTCGTAAAGCTGCACCATAAAGTTGAAGCCGTGGGTCCCTCGATCAAGGTCCGGTTTATCCCAATGCGTGGTGCCATCTTGATGCCAGGCAACGGAAGGCCCTAGTCCAGCTTGCTTCACCCAAACGGTGTCGGTGAACGGCGTAAAGTCCGGACCATTAATCGCCTCTGCCACCCGAAGTAATTTTGGGTGTCCGTACAGCCGTAGACAGGCGTCCATCAGTTGCAAGCATCCTCCAATATTCAACAATACTTCGTCGGGGGCATCGTCTGGTGGTGTCGGTTCCGTCATCTTCGACTCGTAACGGCCACCACTCAGGTCGCTACCGCCGTGTGGATCGGACAGAGGCTTTGCAAAACGAAAACTCGGACGCTTAAAGCCCAACCCTGCAGCAGGTCGACCTTGGTGGTCGATTTTCGATCCACGACCCATGGGTAGACGATCAAGTAACGCCTCGAAATCGGACACCAATTCGTTTCGCTCAGTCGAAGAAAGCGCACCTTCAAATACGTAAAAGCCGCATCGCCAGTACGTTTCTAGAATGCGGTCATCCACACCACCGTCGTCGTCAAGAATCAAAGAACCCCTGTTACCAAGCGTACGCGCTCGATTCTGGCCTTCAACAAAATACTGATCGCTCATATACCAACCTCATGATCCGACGCGAGTGTAGCGCAACTCGTTAGACCTACGTTTCCGTTTCTCTATCCCCTCGACCGAAAGAAGCGTCATAGAGATGGCAGGCGACCAGCGATTCATCTGAGTGATTAGGGAATGGCCCAGCCTGATTCCTCTCCAAATTAGGCGAATGCACTGAGCAAACATCCATGACCTTGGGACAACGCGGGTGAAAGTGGCATCCCGACGGCGGGGTTTTCGGGCTCGGCACTTCGCCAACGATCAGCTGCTGCGGGCGCGTTGCTTCCAGAGTGGGATCCGGAAGCGGGATTGAAGAAAGCAAGGCCTGGGTATACGGGTGCTTCGGTCTAGCGAATAGTTCATCGCGTCCCGCGATTTCCACGATACGTCCGAGGTACATCACGCCGATGCGATCACTGATGTGGCGAACGACAGAAAGATCGTGAGCAATAAACAAATAGGTGAGACCCAGTTCCCGTTGTAAGTCCATCAGAAGGTTCAAAACCTGTGCCTGAATCGAGACGTCCAACGCCGATACTGGTTCATCGCAGATAATGAGGCTTGGCTCGAGCGCTAAAGCGCGCGCGATACCGATACGTTGGCGTTGACCTCCGCTAAACTCATGTGGATACCGATCTGACATGTCGGGCAGCAACCCCACCATATCCATAAGTTCATTAATCCTCGCGCGAAACGACCGTCTGTCAGTCGCAAGACCATGGACCAGAAGAGGTTCACCAATGATGTCGCGAATCCGCATCCGTGGATTCAACGAACTGAAAGGATCTTGATACACCATCTGCATGCGGCGCCTCACGGGACGCATCTGGTGTGGTTCGAGCTGAGTGATGTCGTTCCCTTCGAACTCGATCAAGCCGCCGGTCAGGGGTTGCATCCGCAACACCGCAAGTGCGGTAGTCGATTTGCCGCATCCACTTTCACCCACCAGACCAAAGGTCTCGCCGTGCCTCAGCTCGAAAGACACGCCGTCGACCGCTTTGACGCTTCCAACCGGTTTCTGCATGAAGCCCTCGGTCAGAGTGAAATGAACCTTAAGATCATCGACCTTGAGAAGAGGCTCTTCGTTGATCGCCAAGCTCATAACGGATATCCAAAACAAGCGCTGCGATGACTTGGGTTTTGTTCAACCGGGTCTAGCGCGGGAATGCTAGTCCGGCAGGCATCGTGAGCATGCTGACACCGGGTCGCAAACGCACATCCCGACGGAAGGTCCGCCAGGTCCGGAGGTTGTCCATCAATCGTGATCAGCCGCCCACCCGCATCGCCTTCGATACCCGGAATGGACGCCATCAATCCGACGGTATACGGATGCTGCGGATTCGCGTAAAGCTCCTTGGCATCTGCCGTTTCTACGATTCTTCCGCCGTACATCACTGCGACTCGATCCGCATACCGAGCGACGACGCCCAGATCGTGTGTAATGAGTATCAGCGCAGTCTGGGACTGCTCCGTAAGATCATTTAACAATGCAAGAATCTGCGCTTGAACCGTTACGTCGAGTGCCGTTGTTGGTTCATCAGCAATAATCAGTCTTGGTTCACAAGCTAATGCCATTGCAATCATGACGCGCTGTCGCATCCCTCCAGAAAAGTGGTGGGGGTAGTCGTCAAGTCGATCTTTTGCGTCAGGGATCGCCACCTTGGTCAGCAGCTCAACTGCGATTTCAAGCGCTTCGTCCCAGTTCTTGTCTCGATGCAGGCAAATGGGTTCCGCCACTTGCTTCCCAATGGTCAGTACAGGATTCAGCGACGACATCGGTTCTTGAAAAATCATTGCAATGCGATCGCCGCGGATTCGTCGAATTTCGTCGGGGCTCAGCGAGAGTAAGTTCTGGCCCTCAAACGCTACCCGACCATGATCAATCACCCCGTTATCACCGAGTAAACGCAGAATCGATAACGCCGTGACGCTTTTACCCGAACCACTTTCTCCGACAATGGCAAGCGTTTCGCCCCGCTTTAGAGATAACGACAAATCGCTGACCGCCCGGACTTTGCCGCGGTCCGTCCGAAAACTCACCGATAAATGCTCGATGTCCAGCAACGCATCTGAGCTCATCTAGAACCCCAATTCCTTTTTTAGCTCCTGATCCAGCCAGATCCGCGCGTAAATCGGTCCGGGTCGGACAGCGCCCGCTCTTAGTTCGCCGGCATAATTTTTCACCCAAGGCCACCAAGCGGTGTAGACGTATTCCGTCGGCAGCCAGATATACGGCGCAAAAGCGAGCAAATCGACGGTCAATTCGCGCGCTAGCGCGATTCGATCCGCTTCCTTCGGCATTCGCATCAAGCGTTTTATCTCGGCATCAAACTGTTCGCGCTCAAGCAGCGCAGGATTCCACTTATGCCCGGTAATGAACTTACGCAGCGACGTCGTCGGGTTTGTGTGGCCGTTATTCATAAAGTAACCGGGGCCATGCGTACGAGTCGTCATGGCTGACAGAAACGACGCGTATTCCATCGGTTGGATTTCAATCTCGACGCCAATGTCGCCAAGATAAGATTCAATCAAGGGTAGAAGGTCCATGTTGCTGGGACTGCACGAACAAACCTGAACCTCGAAGGTAAATCCATCCGGATATCCGGCTTCTCGAAGCAATGCCCTCGCTTTGACAGGGTTGTAGGTGAATAGTTCTTGAACTTCGGCCGGCATCTCTTCAAGCGGTTGATAGTAAGCACCAAATCCCGGGTGCTGTGGATATGCCATGAGCTCCGCATGACCCCCGTAGAATAGGTCAACGATTTCTTTTTGATTCACGGCCAAATTGAGCGCTCGGCGCACGCGATGGTCCTTGAAAGCCTCATGGTCGAGCCGAAGAGCAATGAAATTCCCCGTCATCCCCAACCAGCGTGACCATTTGAGCTCGGGCGTGGTTTCTTTTAGATGGTCTACGGCAATCCAGCGTATCGACTCAAGGATGTCTACCCTGCCGGTTCGCAACGCCGTCAAATAAGTCGCTTCATCCTTAATAATTCGATATTTGACGCGATCGACATACGGGAGGCGATAACGCGTACCCTCATATTCTTCGTGGTCCCAGTAGTTGTCCCGCTTGGTATAGACGTGCGAGTTGCCGTGGATGTAGCGCGACAAATCAAACGGCCCTGTACCTATCAAATTGCGCCAATCCTTTGCATCCACGTTCGCGAGTTCCGGCGCTGTAATCGATGATTGATATCCGTAACCAAACCGATAAGCCCATTCAGCGTTGTATTGATTGAAGTGAAACACCAAGGTGTGGTCGTCACGCGCCTCCAACCCATCGATGTAATCCCAATAGTCCTGTTGCGCTTTTTTTGGACTGTTGTTCACCAAGTTGAAGGTAAAGATCACGTCATTCGCGACGAACTCTCTCGCTGCCATCACCCCGGGTTTTTCCGGGAACATGACGCCTTGTCGGAGATTCACGACCAGCGTTAGATCGTCTTCCCAGTGCCATCTTTCCGCCAATTCACCCCGAAGAACTTCCGCAGGCAAGTACGCTTCTGCGACAAACGTGTAGTCGCCACCGCGGCGGACGCCTTTATTCAAATCACCCGCGAAGAGTTGTTCTCGCACCAAGCCGGTGTCGTGATTCGATTTCCAGGTCCAATCGACCGGATCCCAAGACAGCGCCGACAATGTGACATAGACGGTGCCGATGTTGAGTTCACCGCCATACTGGGGCGTGTCTTGGGCCACCGCGTCGCTCACCGACAGCATCTCAACCGCTGATGCGATAATCAGCAGCAACCAAATCTGTTGCGTCTTCGCCCTCAACTATTGACTTCCCCGCATACGCGGATCGAGAAGATCGCGCAACGCGTCCCCGTAAATATTCACGGCATAAACCACCGCCGTGATGCATAAGCCCGGCGCAAGTGCTAGCCAGGGCCCGAGATACATATATGTGCGACCCGTACCACTCAGCATGCTGCCCCACGTTGGGGCGGGCGGCGGTACGCCAAGCCCCAGAAATGACAATCCCGCTTCCGCGAGGATCACCGCGCCAATGCGCGTAGTAAAAAGAACGATTACCACGGGCATGATGTTCGGCAGGATATGCTTTCGCATCACGTGAAACGTCGGCGCGCCGATGGAAAGGCTGGCATGGGTGTACATGTTCTCTTTGACTGAGACCACGGCGCCACGAACGATACGACTCCCCGCGATACCGTAAAGCAAACCAAGCACAACCACGATCTGCGGTATCCCGGGACCAACGATTGAGACTATAACGATCAACAGCACCAGATCTGGAAACGTCATCCAGGCATCCACACCCCGTTGGATGACCATGTCCGGTTTACCACCGAAGTACCCGGAGATGACACCGACCACAATAGAAATAACGGTGGCAATTCCAGCCGCAAGAAAGCTCACAATCATGGAGATTTGCGCACCAATTAAAACGCGCGAAAGCACATCTCTACCTAGGTGGTCCGTGCCAAAGGGAAACGCCAATGAAGGCGCTAGCAATCGCTGGGTCAAATCCGTGTGGTTCATCTCGAACGGCGCTAGAAAGTTCGCGAAAATTCCACAAACCATAAACAGCAGAAATACAACACCACCAACTGCACCGAGAGGCTTCTCTCGGATCAAACGCATATTGAACGCGAGGAAAGCAGACCGTTTTCTAACGGCTGGCAATACTGCTTCTACGATTAGTTCGCTCATTCGTGGCGTACCTTCGGGTCGAGCCAGCCGTAACTCAGGTCGACTAGCAAGTTAATGACGAGCACGCCAACGCCAACAACGAGAAACACTCCCGAAATGACCGGATAGTCTCGCTGGAATACCGCTTCCAATAGCAACAAGCCCATGCCCGGAACGACGAAGATCTGCTCCAAAATGACCGCACCGCCGATCAACAATGGCGCTTGCAAACCGATCAGCGTGACCACGGGGATTAATCCGTTGCGCAACGCGTGCCGCACGACCAGCAGTTTTTCTCCAACGCCCTTGGCACGTGCTGTACGAATATAGTCTTGCCGCAGGACCTCCAGCATCATCGTACGGGTCATTCGCATCGTTACGGCAGACATTGATAATCCAAGCAAAATCGCGGGCACGATCATGTGTTTGAGATTCGTAATCGGGTCGTCAAAGAAAGGCGTGTATTCAAGCTCCGGGGCCCACCGCCACCATACCGATGGGAACACCATCACCAAGGTCCCCAGCCAAAAGCTTGGAATCGCGAGCATGATGAGCGAAAAAGAACGGGCAACGTAATCGCCTGCGGTATCTTGCCGCATCGCCGAATAAACACCGATAGGTACCGCCACGGATAACGCGACAATAAGGGCCAAAAGTCCGAGTTCGAAGGTGATCGGTAATGACGCGATTAGTTGATCCGTCACCGGAACATTCTGCCAAAGTGAGTCGCCCAGATCGCCGGTGACCGCATCGCCAATCCAACGGAAATACTGGAT
>CAJWCW010000132.1 GCA_913030615.1 uncultured Gammaproteobacteria bacterium
ACGAATTGGTAGCTACGGGTGGACTTGAACCACCGACCCCAGCATTATGAATGCTGTGCTCTAACCGACTGAGCTACGTAGCCCCTGGACCCACGGCGGGCGGGAATTCTGGCGAGATGCCCTGTTGAAGTCAATCCATAGGAGATAGGGGTACGGAATTTCTAGCGAAAGATGAACCACGATTGCTTGAAAAGATGTTGTTAGCGCACAATACGTACATCGGAATGGATTACTTTTGTTGAGGTGACGAAATGGCTGAGCCGCTGGGTCCTATAGTCGATGCTGGACGCGCGATCGAAGTTAACAAAGTACTTCGCAGCACATACTTGTTACTCGCGATGGCGATCGGATTTGCTGCAACCACGGCGTTCGTTGGCATCGCGATGGGTTTGCCGTTCATGGGATTTTGGCCGTACTTGATCGGTTTTTTTGGACTCTCCTGGGCCGTCAATAAAACCGCGAATACTAGCTGGGGCATTGTACTAACGTTTGTTTTTACGGGTTTTATCGGCCTTGCGATCGCGCCGATTCTCAACGTGTACTTGCAAGTGAATCCTGGCGTCGTGTTGCAGTCCCTGGCGATGACGGCGGCGGCATTCGTGGGGTTATCTATTTATACGATATTTACGCGGACAAATTTTAGCTGGCTCGGGCAGTTTCTCGCGGTCGCGTTTTTTATCGTCGTCGGCATCATCGTGGCGTCGATCTTCTTCGATTTGTCAGCGTTTTCCTTGCTTATTTCGGGACTAATGGTTTTTGTTGCGTGTGCCCTGATTCTCTTCCAGACGAGCCGGATCGTATTGGGTGGCGAGACAAACTACATTATCGCCGCGAACAATTTGTTCGTTTCGATCTATATTTTGTTCATGAATCTGCTGTCCATTTTCGGGATCATGGGCGATGACTAAGCTCGGTCGCTAACTCGAGTGAACGAACGGGAGCTTTGGCTCCCGTTGTTATAAGTGTGTTAGACGCCGGTAGGCCTTCTGAAGCGCGGTGGGAAGTTCCTCTGTTTCTTCGATCACCATGTAGTGTGCCTCGGGGCACATGCGTCGTAAGTAGTCATGTCCTGACCGATCAACCGTGATGCAGAATGTTTTAATCCCGCGCTGTTCGGCCTCACGAAGTGCCTTGGCGGTGTCCTGGACACCGTACTCATGGTTCCCGCGATCGGGGCCATAGTCACAATCTTGGGGGAATCCGTCGCTGATGATCATCAAGACTTTCAGGGCTGCACCGCTCGCTTCGAGTTTTGCCGCAGCGTGCCGTATAGCGGGCCCCATGCGTGTGGAGCGTTTCGGTTTCATGGCGGCAATAGCGTCAAGTGCCCGTGCGTCGAGCGCCTGTTTGAATTCTTTCGCTATGTAAAATTCGACGCAGTCGTGGCCATAACCCGAAAAACCATACACTCCATACTGGTCACCGAGTCCCTCCATGGCACCAGCCATCAACACGACAGCTTCCCTCTGGATATCGATGATTCTGCGTTTTGCGTCTTCCGCTTTACGCCGACTCTCTAGATCGAAGTTGAATTCGTCATCATCGTCTGGGTACGGATCGCGGAGATTAAGTCCGGTCAGCGCGTCGGAATTATCCGTCGTTGGCGTGGCGCCAGGAGACTGATCGATCGGATCGTCCGTGGACGCCGACAAGTCGACCAAAAACGCCGCGCCCACATCGCGTTTCTGGCGTTCGCGCCGACTGTAGACCCGTTCATCAGGTGAACCGCCGACGCGGAGATCGGCTCGAATATCAACGACAGCGCTCAAGTACAGTTCGTCACCGTCGGTGACTTTGTTGACGCGTTGGTATCCGGATGGACGGATTTGTTCAAAATGCTTACGGATGCCTTGGACGAGGGGTCGAAGCGTATGCAGTAGCGCGATTCCATCGCCCGTTTGATCGTCCTGAAGTTGTTCTTCGTAGACGCGGCACCAGCCACGAAGATATTGCGAGTTCAAGTAATCCCACTCGTCGTACAGGTAACTACGGACATTGTCGTGTTCGTTGCCAAGCGCATGGCGAATGGCTGAACGTTCCATATCGATTCGACGTTGCGTCTGGTCGCGTTCTTTAACCATGTCAGCGTTGGTTTCCCGGATGGTCCCATCGCCCTCCGTCTCGCCCATGACGACGTCCTTGTCGGCTGCGTCGTCAGCAAGCTCAAATGCTGCTAATTGCGCATTCATTGACTCGAGGTCGTCTTGCCAATCTTCAAGTCGCACCTGGCGCTGCAGCCATTCCATCGGCGGACCATCGGCCGTTTCGATCAACTCGTCGACGTTATCGGAGGCGATTTCGATGAGGTGGGCTAACGCCTGATAACAGTCGATGGTTGCCTGAACGCTGGTGTATACCGTTGCTTTAGGGGCTTGAATGGGGTCGACGAAGTTGGCTAGGTTTGTTTGGGCGTGCGGGACACTCTTTAAGAACGCCTGCAACGTTTTCAAGGCGTCGTTAACACCGACCTCGTGGGATTCGTTGCTGTAGTCGTTGTCGAATTTTTTCTGTAACCGTTTTCGGTACGGAATGGCGCCGGGATAATGGCGTAGCACGGCGGTTTCGATGCGTGCGGCCTCGATAATGCTGAATAGCTTGCGTGCAAGGACCGAGTATTCGAAATGCCGAAACAGAAGCTCCAGGTCTGATTCTCGATGTTGCTCCGGAAACTCGTGTTCTCGTAAATCGTTACATTCGCGCCGAGCTTGGTGGATGTCGAAGCGGTAGGTACCAAATTCGCGAAAGCCAAGCTGCTGCAGTATCAGCCAACGATAGGTTGCGGCGTTACTTGCCGGGATCGAAAAATAGTCGATGTTGCTGGGCAGATAGACGCTATACGCGTCGTGGCTTGCCTCCGAAGCGTGCTCGTTCGTATTGCTGCGCTCAGATAGATCGCGTATGTGAAAGTAGCGTCCGGCAATGCCCTCGGCAAAGAGCGACAGCGGACGCTCTACCTCAGCGAGTGTGGTCACGGCCAGATGACGTCAACGATGTCCGCGACCGCTTGTTGCACAGTGGCGTCGTCGGACACCGCCTGCACAACGGCAAGTTCCGACGCGCGCCTCGGTTCGATGCCTCGCTTCATGAGTTCCCCTGCATAAATCAACAGCCGGGTACTAACGCCTTCCTCGAACCCATGTTCGCGAAGATTACGCACTTTGACCCCAATGGTGGCCAAGCGTCCGGCAATTTCCGGATCGATGCCACTCTCATGCGCGATGATTTCGGCTTCTCGGTCTTCCGACGGGTAGTCAAACGTCAGGCTGACGAATCGTTGTCGCGTGCTTGGTTTAAGGTCTTTTAGGATGCTTTGATAGCCAGGGTTGTAAGAAATGATTAAGAGGAAATCTGCGTGCGCGGAAACGATTTCTGAGGTCTTATCGATGGGCAGTACACGGCGATGATCTGTTAATGAGTGAATCAAAACCGTCGTATCCTTTCGCGCTTCAACGATCTCGTCGAGGTAACAGAGCGCACCGGTTCGTACCGCTTGTGTAAGTGGCCCGTCTTGCCAGATGGTTTCATCCCCCTTTAGAAGATAGCGGCCCACGAGGTCTGTGGCGGTGAGGTCCTCGTGACAAGACACCGTGACCAGTGGTTCGGTTAACGCGTGACGATCCGATTCGGTCTGGCTATAGAGGCGCCATGTCATGTGTTCGACGAAACGGGTTTTACCGCACCCGGTGGGCCCTTTGAGCAATACCGGAAGGCGACTCTGGTACGCAGCTTCGAACGCCGCGATCTCGTCGCCTAGTGGCAGATAATAAGGTTCCTCTTGCAACGACACGGACTACTCAGGGACGAAAGCGTCGCGCCCATTCCTGTAATTGAAAAAAGATTGTGCCGGATTTCGATTCACCAAATTGCGCTTGAACATAGGGTGGTGAAGGCTTCGTACTTCGTGTTCGATTTCCGTGAGGAATTCTCCACTGTTCGGATCGACGATCCGCTGGAATCGGTACTGGTGCTGATCGGATTCTTCGGTAATTAGCCCATTCTCAGCTAAGTAGGCATGGGGTTTCGAGAAATTCGACACATAAATAGCGATGTGATGCCCATCGTATTCGGCGATTTCCTCGTCGGTCTCGTCAAAGACAAACTGCTGATCCGTACCCATCGAAACGACCGCACGTGCACCTTCGTTGTCTTCGATTCGTTCGGCGGGTGTTTCCAGGACTTCGCGATAAAAGCGAGCGATCCCGGCGGTGGTTCCGGGTGGAACGTCCATCACGGCCACGGGAATACCGAGGCTCATATTGCCGTGTTGGCCGGGTCCATAGACATGGATTTGGTTTCCCCATGGACAGGTGACTGCAATGTGATCTTTTTTCTCCTCCCAAGTGAACTCCGAGCCTTGCATTGGTTTTTCGATGAATTTAAAGCGGCGTTTCAAATCCTCCAGATCCGGGACGACCACAACGATGTGTCCGCGAAATTTTTGGGCCTTGTTTTTTGGTAGATGGAATTGCTGTCCGCCCGCATTGATCCACATATTAAAGGTGCCAAAATCGATATAGGGGTCACGCGTAAAGCCAAGGCCGGAAACGTAAAAAAGAGCCGCTAGCTGTTGATCGGGAACGGTCAGATTGACGTGCTCCATGTTGAGGATATTGCCGACATTCTCTTCTGTGCGGTTGAATTCAGCGGCCTCGCTCATGTTTGACCCCCTTCGCGCCGCGTCAGATGCGACGAACGTTCCTCGTAATAATCGTTGATGGGCCCGAATTCGGCCGCGCCCTCGAAGGCCGTTTGAGTGGCGTTGACGATATCGTCGGTCGCCATGGTTGGATCCCAGGGGCCTCCCTGTGGCTGGGCCACGTGCCACGGGGTATCGCAAAAAATTTCGATGCCGTTGTCTTCTGGATCATTGAAATACACCGACCAGGCATTACCGTGCGTGATCGGCATAATATTGGTGACGCGGTCGTCCTTAGTAAGCACCTGGTGCATCGTCTTCACGGTATCGAGATCGTCGACTCGAAAGGCGAAATGAGCGACGTTGTTGCTGCGACCGCTCTGTTCTCGTGTTGCGGAGAAGCCCAACTGATGATGGTCGGTCTCGACCTGGCTTAAAAAGACAAATTCGTTCCCGCCAACGTCGCCTCGATCTGTGACTTCAAAACCAAGAACGTTCGTGTAGAAATCGACCATTGCTTCCATATCGGTGACATGAACGAAAGCGTGTGACCATCTAAGTTGCATGACCTGGTGCCTTATCGCAGCGAGCGTTGCATCAGAGTACTCCAAAACGCCATAGTTGAGCACATGGAAGAAATCGATACCGACCGACTTCTTGACGCGATCACGGCCGTGGTGCCGCCGGTGCTTACCGCGTTGGAAACGCTGGCTTATGTGAGCCGTCACTTGCACCCGCCCAATGTTGCATCGCTCGCCGACGCAGCAAGCCAAGCGGTGGTGCCGGTTCGTGCAGGTATGGACGTGTTCAAAAGTGTGGCTCTACCGGATCATCTGGCCCAGTTTGCGGTTCATCTCGAAAGAGTAGTCGACCACGTCTGCCTCGCTTGCGACGGCCTGGAGCAGAGTGTGGAGGACCCGAACGGACTTATGAGTGCCTATCGGGCCCTGCGTCACCAGACTCGTGCCGTCGAAGCGTTGTATCCCATCGCGTTGATGCTTCCCCCCGTCGGTCGTTTTTTTATTGAAGAAGGTCTGCGAGAAAATAAGGCGTTAGCAGCAAAATTAGCAGATGTGGATCCGGCCCGAGACAACGTCGGCATCATTCATGCAGGAAACGAAAAAGGCACCCGCGGTGGGTTTTCGATGTATGTCCCCGAGTACTACCAGGAGTCGGACACATGTCCATTGATCGTGGCGTTGCATGGGGGATCCGGGCACGGACGGGACTTCCTGTGGACTTGGGTTCGAGAAGCGAGAAGTCGCGGCGCCATCCTGATCAGCCCGACCGCGATGGGCGACACATGGTCATTGATGGGTCCGGACATCGATAGCGCGAATATTGATCGCATGGTGCAACACGTCGGTGAACGTTGGAACACGGATCCGTCGAAGCGATTACTGACGGGGATGAGCGATGGTGGCACGTTTACCTACGTTTCCGGGTTACGGGATGAATCTCCGTTTACCCATCTCGCGCCGAGTTCGGCGAGTTTCCATCCGATGCTGCTGGAGGGCTATACGAGTGCCCGCATGAGTAACCTACCGATATATATCATTCATGGCGTACTCGATTGGATGTTCCCAATCGACGTCGCTCGTGCCGCTGACACGGCCTTGCGTGCGGCCGGTGCCAGGGTGATTTATCGAGAAATAGACGATCTTTCCCATACCTACCCCCGAGACGAAAATCCTCGCATCATGGATTGGTTTCTAGCGGACAATTCTCCCGAAAACTGACCCATTGTTTTGAGGAGACAGGCTTTTAGGCTTCAGCTTCCGCGGTCACCGGATCGATCATCTTACGTACCGGAGTGACCACCGACGCTGGAAAGCCGCTGCGCTCGGAATGTTCCTGGATGAGCGTCGGGTCGTCTGCAATATAGATACAAAATGTTTTGTCCCCAGCGACGTAAGAGTGTTCCCATTGGATGTTCTTATGTTCGCTTTTCATCGCCGCGAGGACCTCGTTTGACTTCGAGGCTGCGTCCCGAAGTGCATCTCGCTCCGCTGAGCCAATTTCGGGAATGTCCCTTTCGATCACGTACCTAGGCATTAGTCCTT
>CAJWCW010000133.1 GCA_913030615.1 uncultured Gammaproteobacteria bacterium
CTTTCCAAGAAATCGGTGTCGAGATGCTTCATTTCGACACGTCGGACGAACTATTTCTCCGCGACGTTCTTCCTGAGATCCAATAAGTCAGGTACGGAAGATACTCGTTCGTTAGTCAGGAAGACCCAGTATTCGTTTGGCGATGATGTTGAGCTGAACCTCGGAAGATCCACCCTCTATGGAATTTGCCTTGGAGCGGAGCCACTCACGCGTCGTACCCAACTCACGTCCCGAATACGCATCGCCTTCCCATCCCAGCATTTGACTGCCCATGATCGAGAGCATGAGATCGAACCGATCTTTATTTTGCTCTGTACCATAGAGCTTAAACATCGACGACAAGAAGGTGGGTGCGGTACCAGAACTCGACTCTTCCCCACTTCGCCTCATGGTTAAACCGTAAACTCGGTCATTCATGCGATGTTTCAGCAAGCGATCCCGAATATCGGCGTCGGCGATGCGGCCTTCTCTCTCACCGAGATAATCTTTGGCAATCTCTTCCATGGTCTTTGCTCGTTGCGAGCTACCCCCGATGCCACCGATCGACGTTCGCTCGTACTGCAATAACCGCTTAGCAACCGTCCAACCCTTATTCACTTCACTCACGACATTTTTTTTCGGCACTCGCACATCGTCGAGAAAGGTTTCACAAAACGGTGACATGCCACTAATCAACTGAATGGGCTTAACCGTCACCCCAGGCGTTTCCATATCGAAAAGAATAAACGAGATGCCCTCGTGCTTCGGCGCATCGGGATCGGTTCGAACCAGACAGAACATCCAGTCGGCAAAGTTAGCTCCAGACGTCCAAATTTTTTGACCATTGATGATGTAATCGTCGCCATCCCCAACGGCTTTCGTTTGCAAACTCGCTAGATCCGAACCCGAACCGGGTTCGCTATAGCCCTGGCACCACCATATCTCCCCTCGAATGATTTTGGGTAAGTGCTCCAACTTCTGCTCTTCGGTCCCGTATTCCAACAGAGCTGGTCCAATCATCGACAGTCCCATGCCGGTGTGGGCTGGACGAGCGTTAATGGCCCGCAATTCCTCCCCGAGTATCTGCGCTTCTTCTTGGTTAAGACCCCCACCTCCGTATTCCTTGGGCCATGCGGGAGCTGTCCAACCCTTCTCAGCCATTCGATCAAGCCACAACTTCCCTTCGGGATTGGGATAGGTCGCACGCCGACCGCCTCCCGTTCCTTCACCTGGTCCGGCGGGTTGACGAACGGAAGCTGGGCAATTCGCGTCGAGCCAGCCCCGCGTTTCTTCTCTAAAACTCATGCTTTCGCCTCAATCTCTATGCCTCGCACCATCACGAGGGCGGGTTGTTGAATACATGCCAAATCACTTAACGGGTCTCCTTCAAGAAACACGAGATCCGCCGATAAACCTGGAGCAATTGTGCCCGCAATATCGGCGATCGCCAATGCCCTGGCGGCCTCCGAAGTCGCTGAACGTAAGGCCTCGACCGGACTGAGTCCGGCGTAATGCGAAAATACTGGCAACGCCTTTGCTAAATCTTCATGACGGACATTGGGTATTCCTGCATCTGTAGACGCCACGAGTCGAACACCCGCGCGTTTAAGACCTTCGAAATTTTTGGCGATCCGCGCTTCAAATTTCCCATCGCCGCCTCGAAAACGCGCCCAGCCGGCATTCACGGTCGGCGACACCCACACACCCTGAGCGGCCATTTCAGCGGCAATCTCAGGATCGTAATCCTGTCGCGAACCGTCTTTGGCAAGCCAGGAGCAATGTTCAACGGTTGTAACCCCGGCCGCAGCAGCGTTCCCAATGCCCTCGGTGCCATGGCAATGGGCGGCAACTTCGTACCCCGCGGTTTTCGCATAGGCCACGATCTTGCATGTTTCATCTCGACTAAATTGAGCCGCGCCGGGCGAACTACCTCGGGTCAGATTACCGCCAGTGGCCATGATCTTAATCAAATCAACCTGATGTTCCCGTTGGCGATCGATCACTTGAAACGCGTCCGCGGTGTTCGCAGATTCGCCGCCCCAGAAGTGGCAATGGCCGGCAATCGAGGTCACCGGTTGCCCGGCGCAAAGGAGTCGTGGTCCAACGATTTCGCCGCGATTAATACGATCCCGTAATTCAAGCTCGAGCCACTCCCCGCCCCCTAGATCTCTTGCCGTCGTCAATCCCGCGCGGACCATCCGCTCGGCGCGGCCGAGCATCTTTTCGCGTATCTCGGGTGCTTTCTGACGCAGCTGCTCTTCGGCCGATGGGATCTCCGGATCCAAGGTCATATGAACGTGCGCATCCATCAGTCCCGGGATAACGGTCAAGCCCGACATATCGCGAGCCTTCGGGTCACGTTTTCCGAGCGCCGAAATCAGTCCGTTGTTAACCGAAACCGAATCCGCCTCAACGTACCCGTTAGCGATTCCGTCCCAGACTCGAAGATTAGCGTAGGTTTGTTCTTGCACGATGCGACCATCTTAGCTGCAAAACGCTGGTTGCAGTATGGGCAACGCTCAATGCAACATGGCACGAGGTCGTCAGTAGTCCAATGTCCCTATGACAGATCAAGCAAGTACCCCTATCGGCGAAGTACAACGCCGCCCTTTGACTAAACCGATCCTGTTCGCCTATTCGTTGCCGGCGACGCCGCTCGCACTGGCCGGACTGCCCATGGGCGTTTATTTGCCGGTGATTTATGCGGATCACTTCGGCCTTTCCTTAATTGTTGTCGGTTGGCTACTTTGGGCAACGCGGATCTCGGACGCCGTTACCGATCCGTGGATCGGGTATTGGTCCGATCGAATACGTACCCGTTGGGGCCGCCGTAAACCGTTCGTATTGCTAGGCACGCCCATTTATGGCGTGGCCATCGCTTTGCTATTCGTGGTGCCGTTTGAGTTCAGCGACGTCACGTGGTTTGGGCAAACATTCTCCAACGGCTACGCTTGGATGTTCGTGATGTTGGTCTTTACGTACCTGGGATCGACCATCAAGGATCTGCCCTTTTCCGCCTGGGGAGCGGAACTCTCGGACAACTACCACGAACGCTCGCTCATCAGGGTTTGGCGGGAATTTTTCGGCGTCGGCGGGGCACTCATTTCCGCGTTCACTCCCGTCGCCCTGGTTATTATCGTGGGGTTGGACACCAAACCAATCGACGCCGTGACGGTCTTGATCATTGGACTGTGCATATTCATGCCGCTCACGACCGCGATTACGCTCCTCGCAGTCCCCGAGTACCCGGTTTACGAAACCAAGAAAGAACGCCTCAAACTCCGCGAGAGTTTGCGTTATGTCACATCCAACCGAGGGTACGTGTACCTATTGATTATCTTCGCAACTTCCGCGATAGGTTCGGCGATGACCAACAGCCTCTCCGTATTTTTCGTCAAACACGTTCTGGTTGTCGAGGAACTCTACGGGTATTACCTCGCACCGTATTTCCTCTGCCAAATGGCGGCGATTCCGCTATGGATGAAGCTGTCCCGAAAAATCGGCAAACACAAGGCAACTATGTGGGCGATCGGTTGGTACGCATTATGGTCTTCGTTCATCCCATTAATCACGTGGGCCAACAACGATTGGTTCACAGCATTCCGACTTGAGAGTCTGCTCGCGTTTCTACCCTCGGATACCTACCGAACCTACATGGAATATTTTGAGGGCCTCGATACCGGTAAACATTTGTGGTTCCTTGTGGTCATGTGCTTGAAAGGTTCTGCGATTGGGGCGCTGGGGGCATTACCAGCCGCGATGCTCGCCGACGTTATCGATATCGATACTGCCCAAACGGGAAAACGCCAAGCCGGCGCGTACTTCTCCATCTGGTCCATGGTGCAAAAATGGTCCTACGCATTCGGCATCACCATCGGTCTCAGTCTTGTCGTATGGTGGGGATTTGACGAACACGCCGACCCGAAAAGCGGGACTAATACCCCCTATACATTGTTCATGCTCGCGTGCGTCTACTCCGTCATTCCAGCTCTATTCAAGTTCGTCGGCATGCCACTTCTATGGATTTATCCATTGACCGAAGAGAAACTCAGCGCAGTACAGGCCGATATCGCCGAAAACGAGCGAATTTCCCTCTTAGAAGATAGTCGACACTAACGGTCAGCACGTAACGCACGCTCTGCCAACCTCCTAGCGCTCACTTGAAATCGTTCCCACAAGAGTCGAACATGCCTTCTTACCTAAGGGGTGGCTACAAAGCCTGAGACGTGGCGATCACGGACCCTTTGAACCTGACCCGGATGATGCCGGCGGAGGAATAGGGGCCTGCGTCCTCCGGCCCTGGAGGATCTACATGAAAACGTTTGTCCTTGTACTTCTTGCCTTTTCCGGGAGCACTCACGCTCTCGCGTTGGACGAGATTCCTGAAATCATCGTGACGGCGCAATTACGAGATACAGCGCTCGAGAATGTTCCCTCCAGCGTGACGGTGCTAACCGAACGCGTCATCACCCAAAGGGAGGCGCAGCATCTCGAAGAAATTGTTGCCGCCTCCCCTAACGTGAATCTTTCGGCGGGAAGTTCGAGAGCGCGCTTTATTCAAATACGGGGCATCGGAGAACGGGGGCAGTTTGCCGAGCCACTAAATTCGTCAGTCGGGGTGCTCATCGATGGCATCGACTTTAGCGGCGCTGCGACGGCAGCAACGCTTTTCGATATCCAACAAGTTGAAATTTTGCGTGGACCCCAAGGCACCCTCTACGGCGCCAATGCTTTGGCTGGATTGATCAATATCGTCACCAATCGACCCACGCGAACGTTTGAATCCGACGTGAAACTAACCGCCGGAAACTACGGCATGGTTGGACTCGGTGGGGTCATCTCCAACCCGGTAAGCGATCGTTCTCGATTCCGGGTCGCCATCGAGAAATTTGCGGACGACGGCTTCATGAATAACGATTACCTCGGTCGGGATGACACCAACGACCACAATGAACTCACCGTTCGAGCGAAGTTCGATACCGACCTATCAGAATCGACACAGCTAAACCTCATGGCGGGCTTGATTGACATTGATAACGGCTACGACGCTTTTTCCCTAGATAACAATCGGATCACACGCTCCGATCAACCTGGCCAGGATCGGCACAAAACGCTATTCGGTGGAGCAGAATTCCGCTGGAACGGGAATCATCGCTTTGATCTCGTGGGACGTTTCGGCAAGGCAAAATCGGACATCGATTACGGCTACGACGAAGATTGGACCCACGTTGGGTACGAT
The DNA here is from genome assembly GCA_913030615.1 of uncultured Gammaproteobacteria bacterium. Taxonomy (GTDB): domain Bacteria; phylum Pseudomonadota; class Gammaproteobacteria; order Pseudomonadales; family Azotimanducaceae; genus UBA11889. Next base: position 5,219 of record CAJWCW010000133.1, read on the forward strand.
CCCTGGGAGTACAGTTCCACCGATCGCTACCTACGCGATCGGGCAACCACGACGGGTGAATTACGGTTCGCATCCAATCGATCACACCCCATCTTTAATGACACGACCGAGTGGAGTCTTGGGGCGTATTTATTGGATCAGGATGTCGACCTTCGTCGAGAATACACGTACCTGTCCGCTCCTTACCAAAGCACGTTTTCGGTACGCCGGATTGCCGTCTTCGGCGAAACGCGAAGTGACCTTGGTGGCGACATTCGACTCACGCTTGGCCTGCGGTCGGAGCATCATCAAAGCGATTACGGGGATTCGGAAAACGTTCAATTCGACCCGAGCGACAGCATGTTTGGGGGTCGATTTGCGGTCGAATATCAATGGGACCCATCAACACGCGTCTATGCGTCGCTGTCCCGTGGCTATAAGGCGGGCGGTTTCAACACCGATGGAACACTTGATGCGGATTTGCGACGTTACGAACCCGAAAGCCTAATGAACTTCGAAATCGGTTTAACGCGTTCTTGGTCCGATGACGCTTCGTTGATCCGCGCCTCCATCTTTCGAATGGATCGTCACAACGTGCAAATTGCTAGTTCGCTCACCCGAGTTCGGAACGACGGCAGCGCTGAATTTATCGATTACGTTGGCAACGCGGCGGAGGGATCGAACGTCGGCGTCGAGATGGAAGTGTCGACGTACCTTGCCGATCAGGTTCGGGTGTTTGCAAGCCTGGGGACGCTATGGACCGAATATCGCGATTTCGTCAACGCCGTCGGTGAAAACTACAGCGGTCGAGAGCAGGCACACGCACCACGGTACCAATACAGTACCGGTGTCGAATTGACGACCAATCGAGGTCTATTCATCGCTTGCACGCTCGAAGGCCGCGACGATTTCTTCTTTTCGGACAGCCACGCCGAAAAATCTGATCCGTACCACTTGGCCCATCTCAAGATCGGATACGAAACCGATCACTGGTCGTTGTCACTTTGGGGCCGCAATCTCGGCGACAAAGACTATTTCGTCCGTGGTTTTTATTTCGGCAACGATCCGCGCGATTACTACACGGCACGTCCCTTCACTCAGCTAGGCGAACCCCGGAGGTACGGATTGACCTTTCGTTACCATTGGCGTTCGTAACCACACGCTCCTAAAACACCAAGCGACCGAGGCTCTCGGCGACGCAACAGGGTTTGTCCTGACCTTCGACCTCGACCACGATCTCATTCATGGTCTCAATCATTCCCCCTTTGATTTCCACACGTTTCAACGTACTAGTGGTTCGTACCCGAGCGCCTACAGGCACCGGTGACGGGAACCTCACCTTGTCGAACCCGTAGTTAATCATCAATTTCTG
>CAJWCW010000134.1 GCA_913030615.1 uncultured Gammaproteobacteria bacterium
GCACCACACATGCCGTGATCGCCACCTGCGATCAACACGTGGCCAAAGTTGTTTTTATGCGCTCCTGTAGGTCGCTTCGAGACAGCCCGTTCGCTATCTTTCCTCGGAATAACCGAGAGTCCTTGGACTTGTTCAAATGCGGCCTGCGGCGCATCGAGTTCACTCAGCTCAATTCGCCCCGCGAAGTCGACTGCCGGGCCGGTGAAAAGACCTAGTTTAGCGCCGATAAAGGTAGTCGTTAGGTCCGCTTTCACCGGCGTCTCGGTGACCAGTGCGCCAGTATCAGCGCTAATCCCAGTCGGGATATCCAGCGCAACGACTGGCGCCCCGTGTTCGTTTATCAGATCGATACCTGCAACATAACTATCACGGATCGATCCAACACTGCCCGTGCCCAACATCGCGTCAACAACGACCTCACCGTCGAGAGTTGTCGGGGTCCGCGAGACAACGCCTTGTTCCAACGCCCACCGGTACGCTGTTTCCGCATTTCCTTTGAGACCCTGGGCATTGCCAACTTGAATCAGCTGCACGCGTATGCCGCGGTTATGTGCCAGCCCAGCAACTATGTATCCGTCGCCGGCGTTATTGCCGTTTCCACAAACCACCGATATGGATCGCACGCCCTGCCAAAGTTCACATAGGCGATCGAATGCAAATAATCCCGCTCGTTTCATCAACGAAATTCCGGGGACGTCAAATTCTTCGATCAGTATCCGATCTAAAGCACGTACTTGACCGCCCGTATAAACTCGTGAAATAGCCCGCATATGAGAGATTATAGCGGGATGCACATCGACGAACTCGCCGGCCACCTTGAATCGTGGGCCACAGACCTCGGTTTCCAACAGATCGGAGTAGCCGACACCGACCTTAGCGATTACACGCCCGATTACAGGGCATGGTTGGAACAGCAGTTCCAGGGTGACATGGGCTACATGGCGCGCAATGTGGGCAAACGCACTGACCCGTCCAAGCTCATGCCTGGGACGATTCGAGTGATCTCGGCCCGTATGAATTATTTGCCCGTTACCCGCGGTAACGTTTTGAACAGCCCCGATAAAGGCTACATATCGCATTACGCGCTCGGTAGGGATTATCACAAAACCGTTCGCGGGCGACTACGAGCCCTCGCGAAACAAATTGAAATCCATGCGGGCGGTCAATTCCGAGCGTTCACAGATTCTGCGCCAATTCTAGAAAAACCTTTGGCGGCCAAGGCGGGAATCGGATGGGTCGGTAAAAACACTCTCATCCTGAACCAAAGCGCCGGTTCGTGGTTTTTTCTTGGTGAGATATTTACCAATATCCCCCTGCCGATAAATGTCGAGGTTCAAGCGGATAAGTGCGGCACCTGTGAAGCCTGTATAAATGTCTGTCCAACGGGCGCAATTATTGGGCCCAAGCAACTTGATCCACGACGTTGTATCTCATATCTGACCATCGAACATAAAGGTGTCATCGACGAAGAACTGCGCGAATCCATTGGTAACCGAATTTTTGGTTGCGATGATTGTCAATTGGTTTGCCCCTGGAACCGTTTCGCCCAAGCAAGCAATGAGCCGGATTTCGTCCCACGCCACGGTCTGGATGATCCGACCCTGATCGGACTGCTGGCATGGAATGAAGAGGATTTTCTTAAGCACACGGAGGGGATGGCATTGCGCCGAATAAACTATTCCCAATGGGTCCGAAATCTAGCCATCGCAGCAGGGAATGCCCAACCAACCCCCAGCCTTATTCGAGCCACCGAAGAGAAGCTCGCGGAGTCGCGTCGAAAAGGCGACGCATTATCTAGCGAACACCTCGAATGGGCAGTTAAAAAACTTAATCCACATTAAACAGATGGGTTCGATAGTGACGAAGTTCGGCAATCGACTCTAGAACGTCATCAAGCGCTCGATGATTGCCTTTCTTATTCACCTCGTCGAGGACCGCTGGTGCCCAACGCTCGGCCAACTCCTTAATGGTGCTGACGTCAACAATTCGATAGTGGAGATAACTCTCTAGGCTCGACATATGACGAGCCAAGAAGCGTCGATCCTGCCAAATTGAATTACCGCAAAGAGGCGCTTCACCTGGACCCACGTGGGAACTTACGAAATCGAGAGTCACCGCTTCTGCTTCGGTCTCCGAAACGCCATGAGATGCTATTCGATCTAAAAGCCCCGATGCCGAATGATGTTCTTGGTTCCAGTCATCCATCAAGTCCATACATTCTTTTGGTTGGAATATTGCCAGGGATGGACCCTCGGCAATAATGTCGAGATCTGGCGTTGTCACTACTGTTGCGATCTCGATAATGACGTTTACTTCGGGATTCAGACCCGTCATCTCTAGATCCATCCAAATCAAGTTTCCAGACACGCTCATCCCTCGCTTTGTGAGCTAAAAAATAGAGCCTACGCTATTATCCCGCGGGCTTTATGGCTACTCATCCGGCATTAGTATCTACCGACGAACTCTCGCAGCTCTTGATTGAACAGCGAGTTCAAGTCATTCAAGTAACCACTTTAGAAGTTTATCGAAAAGCCCACATCCCCGGGGCCCTTGTTGTCGTCCCGGACGATCTAATCTGCGGCATTCCTCCGGCACCGGGCCGCCTGCCGACCATCGAGAAGCTCAACCGAGTTTTTGGGGACATCGGTTACGTGCCTGATACAAACATCGTCGTTTGCGATGACGAGGGCGGCGGCTGGGCTGGACGACTGGCATGGACGCTCGACGTCATCGGTCACCAACAATGGTCCTATCTAGATGGCGGTTTACGTGCCTGGGTAGCCAACGGCTTACCTTTGGTTTCAACCCCGACTCCCGTTAGCCCGCACCAAGTCAGCCTCTCCATCAGTTCTGCACCTATCGCCGAAATCCAAGACATTACACCTCGTTTATCAGACGACGACCTCGTCATCTGGGATTGTCGATCGATTGATGAATACGATGGAACACGGCGCACAGCTGCGAGGGCAGGACACATACCCGGAGCGAGGCATCTCGATTGGGTTGACCTCATGGACACAAAGCACCACCGAACGCTGATTAAAAATGCCGAGGCATTGCTTGGCGAACACGGCATCGTGCGTTCAAAAGACATTGTGACGCACTGTCAAACGCACCATCGATCTGGGCTCACCTACATGACGGCGCGCCTACTCGGCTTTCCACGCATTCGCGCCTACCACGGGTCGTGGTCCGAATGGGGCAATCGACCCGACACCCCTATCGAAAAGGGACCTCCAAAAAAATCCTAATGTTTGCCGTAGTGCAGCATATTTTGCCGAAACGACTCCTGTCGCGCTTCGTTGGCGTATTTGCCTTGGTTCGTTGGCCGCTACTAAAAAACATCCTTATTCGGTTATTTATTCGCAGTTACGCGGTCGATATGTCGACCTCCAAGCGCAAAACGCCAGAGGAATTCGAAACCTTCGCCGATTTTTTTTCGCGCGAGCTAATACCAGGCCTAAGACCTATTTCTTCCGACTCTACGACCATAACTTCCCCGGTCGATGGCGTTGTCTCGCAATCCGGAATTATCCAACGAGGTAAGTTACTCCAGGCCAAAGGTCATAGTTATAGCGTTGCCGAACTGATCGGACAGGATTGTAGTGATCTCGAGGGTGGCTCTTTCTTGACACTCTATCTAGATCCAAGCATGTATCACCGAGTACACGCGCCGATAAACGCCATCCTGTCGAAGACGATTGAAATTCCGGGCAAATTATTTTCGGTCAATGGACAAAGCGTGCATGGCATCCCCAACCTGTTCTGTCGAAACGAGAGGCTGGTTTGCAATTTACAAACGGACGCAGGCGCGGTCCGACTTGTAATGGTCGGAGCCCTTATTGTGGCAAGTATTACCACCAGTTGGCCTGGACCGAGCTCCCCCTATCGACGACGGGTCGAACGCTCACCGCGCGGCGTGCAATTTAATCGCGCCGAGGAAATGGCTCGCTTCACGCTGGGCTCTACGGCGATCGTCCTTGTCCCCCCGTCGTTCGGGTCATTGGATAGATTTGAACCCGATTCCCCCATCAAAATGGGGGAGCACATAGGTTTCAAACACGATCGAACGGAAAGGCCATAACAGAGCTCAACGATTCATGGTGACCTGCTAGCGCAAGTAGCCGATCCAATCCAACGGCGACGCCGGCACAAGCAGGCAATCCCTGACGCATGGAAGCTAATAGGAATGGATCTCGGGCCATCGTGGGTATCCCCAATTCACGCCGTTCGCGATTATCAACGTCCATCCGACGTTCGAGTTCGTCAGCGTCTGTGAGCTCGTGATAACCATTAGCAACTTCAATTCCCCGGATGACCAACTCGAATCGATCCGCCACGGTATCTTTCCCTAAAAGCTTTGTTTTCGCCAAGGCGGCCTGGTCAGCGGGAAATTCCGTAATAAACACCCGTTCGAACGGGAGCCGTTGCAGCGCGCTTGCCATCAAGAAGTCGACGCCATCCGATCGACCGACAACACTGTCGAGGCCGTGGTCCCGAGCCAACTCTGCCACTTTCAGGTCCGAATCACCGTGAACATCGAGGCCGAACTCCGCATGCAGCAACTGACCCGCAGTACGATAGTGGTAATCACTCCGGCCCAGAATCAAATCAACTAATTCGGCAACTTCGAGGATCAATTGACGCGAATTGAGGCCGAGTCGATACCACTCGAGGATGACAAACTCGGGGTTGTGGTCTCGACCTTCCTCGCCCTGCCGAAAAGCAGGACATATCTGATAGATGGACGGCGCACCCGCAGCCAAAAGACGTTTCATTTGGAACTCGGGCGACGTTTGAAGGTGATGCCCTGAGTCCGTCCTGAAGCTTGTTATGGTCGGTTCAGTCACACCGTATCGAGCAAGCACCGCCGTTTGGACCTCAAGCACATTTTTCTCGCGGAAGAAATCACGAATCACGCCAAGAACGCGCGCCCGCTCAACCAAGCTGTCGAGCGAACAGGATGGACGCCATCGAATCAATCCTTGGTGCGCCCTACATATTCACCATTACGGGTGTCCACGCGTAAAATATCGCCAATTTCAACAAAGAGGGGGACCTTAATAGTCGCCCCTGTCGATAGTTCGGCAGGTTTACTCCCCCCCTGCGCCGTATCACCCCGAATCCCGGGATCGGTTTGAGTGACCTCAAGTTCAACAAAATTCGGCGGGGTGACCGATATCGGCTCATCGTTCCACAACGTGACGCTGAGGACGTCTTCTTCTTTTAACCAGTCTTTTGCGGTACCAACTGCGGCATGATTGGCAGCAACTTGTTCATAACTCCCATCCGTACGCATGAAGTGCCAGAACTCACCGTCGCTATATAGATACTGCATATCCATGTCCATTACGTCCGCCGCTTCAATGGACTCGCCACTTTTAAACGTCCGTTCCCATACCCGGCCCGACTTTAAGTTTCGGAATCTAACTCGATTGAAGGCCTGGCCTTTGCCAGGTTTTACGAATTCGTTTTGGAGAATCGAACAAGGTTCGCCTTCGAGGAGAACCTTCAATCCTGAACGGAATTCGTTAGTAGAATAGGCCGCCACGTGCTCTCACCCAAACCGTAAACGCGAAATGATAACGTCGATTTCACTTCCTTGGCAGCCCAAAACATGGCAAACACAGCTTTCAGGCGCCGTCACCCACGTCAAGGATCTAGCCGACATGCTTGGACTTTCGCTAGATGGCGCCGACTGGGATCCGAACCCTGCCTTTCCTATGCGAGTGCCCAAGCCATATGTATCCCGCATGCGTCGAGGTGATCGAAGCGATCCACTTCTGCGTCAAGTTGTCCCCGAACTGGCTGAAAAGACCAGTGCCCTGGGTTTCGAGTCCGATCCCTTGCAGGAAGCAGCAGCGACCCTTGTCCCGGGTCTCATGCAGAAATACCGGGGCAGGGTATTAGTTATCGCGGCTGAGCATTGTGCGGTAAATTGCCGATATTGTTTCCGGCGCAACTTTCCGTACGCGCATCATCGACACGACAGTACATTCCCGATGTTGGACCACGTCAGAGACGATCCTTCAATCCACGAAGTAATTTTGTCGGGCGGAGATCCCCTGATCATGCCTGACGAGCGCTTCAGTATCCTTGTGGCGAATATCGAGGACATTCCGCACGTGCGCCGGTTGCGAATTCATACTCGTCTTCCCGTGGTTATACCTCAGCGGATTTCCGAACCGTTGATTGAGATACTTGCGAACACACGCTTAACCACCGTAGTCGTCGCACATTTCAATCATGCGAACGAAATCGACGAGGATGTCGCCGTGGCCTTTGCTGCATTGCGCCAGGCCGGCATAACACTGCTAAATCAAAGCGTTTTACTCGCGGGCGTAAATGACGACGATGTAACGCTATGCAATCTGTCTGAAGCACTTTTCGAGATTGGTATTCTTCCGTACTACCTACACCTGCCGGACCGGGTAAAAGGTACCTCCCATTTCCATGTCGGTATTGATACTGCGGTCCGTTTACACGGCGCAATTCAAAGCAAGTTACCCGGATATCTCGTGCCCAAGTTGGTCCAAGAAACGCCGGG
>CAJWCW010000135.1 GCA_913030615.1 uncultured Gammaproteobacteria bacterium
GCAGAGCTTGACGTTCAAGGGCGGACACCCTTTGAAGACGTTGGGGGAAGTCAGGGGTGGCTAAAAAGGCGAGCTTTAGGTCTTCGAGGGATACATTTTCGCCGCCTAGTGCCGATTCGATGAGGTCTACGTAGTTCGCTGGCTCGGATGAAGTGGTTGTGCACCCAGTGATTGCGAGCAGGCAACAGAGAACCGTCGTCACACCAAGGTTTTGCATCACGGCAGTGTATCGTATTCGTGCGAACGGGTGAGGCTGGCTGGTATGATCGGCTTCGAGAACTTGAGAGAGCTCTGAATGGCACTGGAATACAAGCTCCGACTGCCGCTTGCGAATGAGGCGTTGCCCGGACGACCAGACGCTGTGCCCGTCCCTCCAAGCCACTTTGTCCATGGCAGACCGCTGCAGCCGCCGTTTCCGCAGCACATGGAAATGTTAATGGCAGGATTGGGGTGTTTTTGGGGTGCGGAGAGGTTGTTCTGGCAAATAGATGGGGTGTACACCACCGCCGTGGGTTATGCAGGTGGTCACACACAAAATCCCACCTACGAGGAGGTTTGTTCTGGTTTAACCGGACATACGGAAGCGGTGCTTGCGGTCTACGATCCGTCGGTGGTTACGTATTTGGAGTTGTTGAGAGTTTTTTGGGAAGGGCACGACCCAACTCAGGGTATGCGTCAGGGCAATGACCTAGGTACTCAGTATCGCTCTGCACTGTATGTCGGCGGGGCCGAACAGATGGAAATAGCGCTTCGTTCGCGCGACGAATTTCAGCAACGACTGCGTAACGCAGGTTACGACGATATCTCTACGGAAATTCTAGAGGCGCCGATATTTTTTTATGCCGAGCACTACCATCAGCAATACCTCGCAAAGGTTCCGGGCGGGTACTGCGGATTGGGAGGAACGGGAGTGACGTGCGGGATCGAGCCATTGGTTCAGGCGTAAAGCGACGTTAGTCCTCTTAAGGCGAGATCGATTTAACAACGAGCGATAAAAACCCGGCCGCGGCCGGGTTTTTTCCGGGCGCAAAGCCGGAGGTTCGGCAGTCCTATAGAGGGCACTCTGAAGTAAACACGCGGGCTCACTCGTCGTAATTTGTTAAAAAAATAGAACTCTGGCGTCCATCCGTTAACCGCGTTTACACTGACAAGCTTTGTTTGCAAAAAGTCGTAACGGTGATAGCTAAAGTTGTTTGGGTCGACGACGTACGATGAATCGATATTGGAGCGGCGAGCCGGAAAATAAATGGGACGCTCGCGGGTTCGGGACGTTGAGATGACGTACCCCCTCGAGGGAGTCCGAGTCCTCGACCTTTCGCGGGTGTTAGCAGGTCCCTTTGCCGGCCGTATGCTGTCGGATCTGGGTGCAGACGTGGTTAAGCTTGAACCGCCGCAAGAGGATCTCACGCGTCTTTGGGGGGCGGTAATAGGTGGAGTGCCGGGATATTTTCATCAACAGAATGCGGGCAAACGCGACGTATGCATCGACCTTTCGGTTCCGGAAGGCGTGGCGTTAGCCAAACAACTAGCCGCCAAAGCCGACATCGTTATCGAGAATTTTCGGCCCGGCGTGATGGATCGACTGGGACTTGGTTACCGGCAACTAAACGCGGCAAGAAAAGACCTCATACTTCTTTCGATTTCGGGATTTGGACAAGATAGCCCAGAGTCTCAAAGGATGGCGTACGCCGCCGTCATTCATGCCGAATCGGGATTGGTTAAGCGTCAAGCGCGGGATGGTCGACCGCCGCAAGATATACGCGTATCGATGTCGGACACCAATGCGGCACTGCATGGTCTGGTTGCCGTACTTGCCGCAATGCACTTAAGGCAAACCACAGGGCTTGGTCAACACATCGACATGTCGATGCTTGATGCGACCGTTGTGACCGATGATCAACTGCTTTATCACCTTGAAGATTCTCACGACACCGGACCGGCGGTATCGGACATTTGGGACACAGGATTTGGTCCGGTACTCATTGCGGGGGATTTTCGACATATTTGGCGCCAGTTGAACACTCGCGCGGACGTTGAGGATCCCACTCGGGCAGGAGCCTCGTTGGAACAAAAGATTCGACAGCGACGCGAATCTGCCGCAGCGTTCTTTAGGTCGTTGAGAACCAGGGCCGAAGTTCAAGAAATCATGGAATCGCTGGGCCTCGCTTGGGGAGAGGTTCGCGATAGTTCGACACTGATGGAATCCGATACTGTGCGACACCGGAGCGTACTTACCGAAGTTGATGACCGTGTCGGTGGCTTGCGCGTCATACCGCAAAGCCCGTATCGGTTTTCGGATGCTGAAGCGGCGGTACGGAGTGGCGCGCCGCATCGTGGCGAACACAATGAGGAGGTCCTCAGGGACTGGTTGGAGCTGAACGATGAGGACATGAGCCGTTGGCTCGCATCAGACGCCCTGATTGCAGCGCAGTTGTGAAGAACGTGACAAACGTAGGGATAGGAATTGATTTCGGGACGACGAATTCGGCGGCCGCCGTGTTTGATGGGCAAAGAGTTTCGCTCATTCAACTCGAGACGGATTCCCCGATCATGCCGTCTGCAACGTATATCGATGCGGATCTTCAAACCATTACCGGCCAGGCAGCCATCGACCGTTACATTGAGGGCAATACTGGACGGACGGTGGAACTCGTCCCGGAAGTCATCGGACGCGCAACCCTGGCGGTGGGCACAGCCGACCCAAGCGGTCAACGGCCGGCCGAAACACTTTCGCAAGCAGTGTACGGCGAGTCGATGATTGACACGGGGTTACGTGGGCGGTTGTTCCGGGGCACGAAGCGGTTGTTGGGAAACCAAAGCGTCCGGCGACTGATGGTTTTCGATCATCCTTTTCGGCTGGTGGCGTTAATTACGCCGATATTGCTGCGCATACGCCAAGAGCTTGAAGACGGCGGAATCGAAGTCAGTTCGGCCTGTGTAGGACACCCCGTCAATTTTGAGGGGAGAGATGTAAAACGCAATGAAGTTGCTTTAAGTCGGTTGGGTGAAGCGTATGGCCATGCGGGCATTCAAAATCACCGGTTTTATCCGGAACCGATTGCGGCGGCGGTTAGTTTTCTACACGAACGGCCTGGTGCCTCGGGAGACATGATACTGACGGTTGATTTCGGTGGCGGGACGTTGGATTTTTGCGTACTGCAACGCCGCTCGGGAAATGCTTTTTCGGTGATCGCCACGCACGGCATCGCGTTAGGTGGCGATCGAATTGATCAACGTATATTCAGTCGCCTGCTGTTCCCACTGCTCGGAAAAGGAGAGCGATGGCGACGTCGCGGTACCGATCGTCAGGAGATCGAAACACAATTTCCTTTCGAGGATTATGAGGACTTGCTGTTGAACTGGGCCGTCACTTATTTGCTCAACCAAAATCGATACACGACGCCTGTTCTTGAATGTATTTCGCAAGGAGGTGAAGCTCGACTAAAGTTCCGTCGCCTGCGCGAGCTCATCCAACAGAATTATAGCTACCTAGCGTTTCAAGCCATCAAAGACTTTAAAGCGGAGTTGTCTTTCGTTGACGATGCCGTGTTAGATATCGCAGAGATCGATATTGAAGCTTCGCTTACACGTGGAGAGTTCGAAGATGTCATCGATGACTCTCTCGTGCGGGTTGAGCAAGCGGTATTGGAAATCATTCACCGTGCCGACATCGTCCCGAAAAATGTCGATATTGTGCTTCGAACGGGCGGGTCGTCGTTGATTCCCGCTATTCAGCACATGCTGAACAAACACTTTCCTCAACGGGTTGTAGATCATGACCCTTTTACCAGTGTGGCCACGGGACTTGCGATCGCCGACTATCACGATCTTCGGATCGAATGAACGTTAAATGAACGACACCCTCTTCGATCGAATACTTCGCCGTTTTACGAGTGCGGTCGAATCCGGTGACGGGCAAAAACTCGCAGAACTTTTCACCGAAGATGGCGTGTACAACGACTGCTTTTATGGTGCGTTCCATGGACGGGACGCTATTGCCCGCATGTTAGAAATGCACTTCTGGGGTCACGCGGAAGAGTTTCGGTGGCAGATGTTGGAGCCGATAGCGAATTCTGGGATGGGGTACGCGAGGTATCGATTCAGTTATGTTTCAAAGCTTGAAGGGGCCGAGGGCGAGCGAGTGGTGTTTGAGGGTATGAGTCAATTTACGCTAGACGCAGGACTTATTCGCGTGTATCGAGAGGAGTTCAATACGGGTATTGCGATCTCCCAATTAAATTTCCCCGCAGAACGCATTGCGCGTCATTTAGCTCGAAAAGCGGACCGCGTTCGGGCTGCCGATATTTAGTCATCCGGGGCAATGTAGCTTGGATCTAACACTTGGAAAAAAGTCTGTAAGGCCCGATAGGTCAAGCCCCAAACGAAATGTCCGCCGCTGAGCCGATAGCCATCGAATACGGTCGAGCTCGAGCCGATAGGACGCGTTTCGGTATCACATAGGGATCCGTCTAGCATACGGTCGAGCGGCCCCCAGACGATCTCGTCGACCTCATGATTCGGGCGAAAGACCGGAACGTCGTTGATTTCGAAAACGAAGGGAGCCACAACCATATCGGTCGTTCGCCCACGCGGCATCGCGCGTTGTTGCGATAGCGGCCCAAGGAACGTCGCGGCATTGAGATCCAGTCCAATTTCTTCTTGAGTTTCTCTAACGGCGGCGGCCTTGAGACCAGTATCGACGGGGTCGCGATGCCCCCCGGGAAATGCCATATGTCCTGACCACGGGTCGGCATCGTGTTGAGCTCGCCTGATGAACAGGATTTCTGAACCCTCGTCAGTCGTGTGCAGCACCACGGCGACGGCGGCCTGCCGAGTCTCTTCATTGACGGGGAACCGTTGGGGTAGATGGGCGGCGATACGAGCCCGAATGTGTTGGATGCTTAGGTGAGACACTCGCTTATGATAGCTTGATCGTCGCGAGTCTGAGCCAGGGAGCGGAGATTTGTTGGACAGTAGCGCTAATCGGTGCTTTGTTTGTGGGCCTGGAAACGATCGTGGTCTCGGGGTTCGGTTTCAATTGGTTGACGATGTGTGCCGGGCCGAATTCGTCCCCAACGAAAGCTACGCTGGGTATGACGGGGTCGTTCACGGAGGCATTTTGTTTTGTCTGCTTGATGACGTCATGGCCAACTGGCTCTATCTACAAGGCGAGCGTTGTTTCACCGCGCGAGCAGAAGTCCGGTATCGGCAACCTCTTCCGGTCGGCACGCCCGTGCGGCTCGAGGGTCGCCTGTTGCGACGGAAAGGTCGGGTGGCCCTGGTTGAAGGTAAGGTTTTCCGGCAAGACAACGACACCGTCGTCGTTGAAGCGACAGGCAGTTTCATGCTCGACGGTTGACCTCTAGAGGGGAGACCCTCCGCGTCGTGATAACTAATACGTCGAGAGATAGAGTCGAGAAGCAGTTCCATGGGTTAGCATCTTGGTGCATCGACCAGGAGACACTCTTATGGCGGAAGCGACACAGGTAGATCGAGAAAAACTAGAAACCTTCGTCAAGCAGGTAAGTCAGCAAGTCATGGCTGGCTTTAACTGTAGCCTGTCGTACGTAGGGGACAAGATGGGCCTATATCGTCAACTAAGAGACGAAGGGCCGGTGACGAGTACCGAATTTGCCAAGTGTACCGGCCTACACGAACGCTGGTTGCGCGAATGGCTACGGCATCAGGCTTGCGTCGGACAAATCGAGTATTCCGCGGACGACGATTCTTTCAGCATTTCGCCTGAGGCTGCCATCGTTCTTTGCGATGACGAAAGTCCCTTTTATTTCGCGGGCGGATTTCAAGCCGTCGTTGCGACGCACGATGCAGTGCCGAAATTGGGCGATGCGTTTCGTACGGGTTTAGGGCTGAGTTATGACGACCAGGGCGAAGCATGTGCGTGCGGAATTGAGCGCCTCAACAACTACGTCCCGAAGAACGAATTGGTTCAAAACATCCTGCCTGCCCTGAACGGAGTTACTGAAAAGCTGGCATCGGGCGCACACGTGGCGGACGTTGGTTGTGGAGCGGGCCAAGCGATTCTCGTCATGGCAGAGGCATTCCCTGAGTCTGAGTTCGTTGGCTATGACACGTCCGAACATGCGTTAGCCAATGCCAACGCCCACCTGATGGAAACCGATCTGAAAAATGTTCGCTTCGTCAACCCAACGGTGGAACCTCTTCCTCGCGACGGTAGTATTGACTTCGTTACTACGTTCGATGTCGTTCATGATGCGCCGTATCCTGAAAGGCTTATCGCTGACGTATACGGTTGTCTTAAAGCTGATGGAACATGGCTTTGTTCGGATATTCGAAGCCTTCCGACGTTCGCAGAGAACTTGACGGAAAACCCCAGCGCGGGGCTATTTTATGGTTTCTCACTAATGATTTGCATGTCTTCGAGTATGTCCACGCCTGACGGAGCTGGATTAGGTACTTTAGGATTTAATGAGCAGGTAGCTAGAGACATGACCGAAACCGCGGGGTTCTCGCGCTTTGAACGGTTGGA
>CAJWCW010000136.1 GCA_913030615.1 uncultured Gammaproteobacteria bacterium
GAAAATTCGGGGCTACCGAGGTAGTCAATGCCGCCGATAACGACCCCGTTGAGGCCGTTCGCGAATTGACCGGCGGCGGCGTCCACTATGCCTTTGAGGCCATCGGTCTCAAAGTAACCACCGAGCAGGCATTCAAGATGATCCGGGCGGGCGGCTGTGCCACCGTTATCGGGATGATTCCCGTCGGTACCATGGTCGAAATTCACGGTCCCGAATTCTTGCGAGAGAAGAAACTGCAAGGATCGAACATGGGTTCGAACCGGTTCAGAGTGGATATGCCCCGATATGTCGAGTTCTACCTCGCCGGCAAACTGCATCTCGACGACATGATCTCGAGCCACATCAAGCTCGAGGATGTCAACGATGCATTTGCACAGTTAGAGACTGGAGAAGTCGCGCGTAACATTATTATGTTCGAGTAGGGAGACACACCCTATTACATAAATCGCCTAATCAAGCGCCGGGTCCAAACCAACTGGAAGAGTGGATCAAGCCAGCGATAAAGACGGCCCGAGATGCACCCGTCACGAGAGCCCTATGCCGATCCATTGTCACTCCCGAACTCCACCGCAAGCCCGAACTATCGAATCGATAGTTCACCGTAACGCCCCGAACGATAAATACGAAGTCTCAACACGGCATCTGCTTTGAACGCGCGCCATAGACCGCCAACATCGTGAATGCGGCGCCGATTCGCTGCAACAATGACATCGCCATCCTCGAGTCCATACGAGTATGCCGACCCATTAACGTCTACTTCGCTCACCAACACACCGCCCCCGCCCTTCGGATCCGATTCGTCACGGAAGTCGTTAAACACGGCTCCCCCCATGCGGTCATCCAAGCGGTCACCGTCTACTCGTGCTACCACATCGTCCTTCATCACAACGCTATAACGGCGGGTTTCATTGTCTCGAACGACGTCGACCTCTAACGTATCACCAATCATGGTGACCGCTGCTTGGCTTCGGTAATCGCCGACTTTTCGCGCTACCCGGTTAGCTAGATGGGTAATAACGTCGCCGGTTCGAAGGCCGGCACCATCTGCTGCACTGCCGGGTTCAACATCCATAACGACCACGCCCTCAATGAGCCTCGTCCCAAAAGCTGCGGCTAGATCAGGGTTTAGGGTCGCTACGTCTAGACCGATCCGACCCCGTCGCACCTCCCCATGTTCAATCAATTCGCGCATGATCACTGTGACAATATTGCTCGGTATCGCAAACCCAATACCGACGTTACCGCCACCCGGCGCGATGATTGCCGTGTTGATCCCGACCACGGCCCCTTTCAGGTCCACCAGCGCGCCTCCCGAATTACCCGGATTAATGGAGGCATCTGTCTGAATGAAGTCTTCGTACCCTTCAATGCCGAGACCGCTACGCCCAAGCGCGCTGATGATTCCTGAAGTAACGGTCTGCTCAAGTCCAAACGGATTACCTATCGCAACCACGAAATCCCCCACCCTCAACGCACTCGAATCGGCGAAGGGAAGTGCCGTAAGTCGGTCGCTCTTGACCTCCAAGACAGCGAGGTCGACCTGGGTGTCAATACCGATGAGTTTCGCTGGCAGCGTCCTACCATCAGCCAGCGTAACGTTGATTTCGTCTGCCCGATCAACGACGTGGCTGTTGGTGACAATATAACCGCCTTCCGCATCAACAATAACGCCGGAACCCGCGCTTTGTGACCGGCGTAAACGACGTTCCGGCACATTGAAAAAGCGACGGAAAAATGGGTCCTGAAGAAGCGGACTGGTGACTGACACCGACGCGTAGGTGGCAATGTTCACTACCCCAGGGGTGCTTGCTTCGAGCATCGGTGCAAGCGAAGGCATCGGTTCACCGCCGCTTAACACCCCTGGTAACGCGGCGTACTGGGGAGTCGCGCAGAGGCAAAAGACCGCAACGCAAAAGCAAACTATGTGTACAAATCGTGATTTCACGAATTCAGTTCCTCGCTTGAAGTTTCTACATCCACCGCCGGACCTGCACTATAAAAAATGAAGAGGGCGACGATCGAGCAGAGGCCAGCAACACCAAACGACATCGTGTAGGAAAACGATTGATACAAAAGCCCCAGTGCCAGCGGTCCTCCGGCGACACCCAAGGTTGTCAAAGCATAAGCAGCCGAATAGACCCTTGGATACCTCAAAACTCCATACACTTTCACAAGTAGCAAGGGTTGCAGCATCAACAAATTCCCGACCGTAAACCCGAAAAGTACTGTACCCCCCATGGCCGAGAAACTGTCGTCGGCAAACGCGAGCACGGTCAAACCCGTCCATTGCCCGACAATATTCAGCATCGTAAACAGCCGTATTGGAAACCTCGTTACGATCCATCCGCCGAGAAGTCTACCGACGATGCTCGTCACCGCGAGAACGGATACGGACGCTGATGCCGTCGCAAAACCAGCTACTTTCTCCAAATGATTGATGAGATGAGCGATCGCCCCCACCTGTGCTCCCATGATGAGTATGTAAGCGATCCCCGAACCAACGAAAAAACGCGAACGAATGGCATGCCAGTCCAACCAAGGGCGAGGTGCTCCGATATCACCACCCCTTTTTGTTCCTTCGGGCCATCCGCGTACTACCGTGAGGGCAACTGCCGAGATTCCCATAAAGAAAATTAACCCAAACCATGGCAAAGCCAACTCAACACCGAGGTTTCGAATCACAACCGCTGATATCGGCGTCAATACCACACCACCTGTGGACAACCCCGTTGATACAACCGCCAACGCGACGGATCGTTCCGGTCCTGGAAACCATCGAGTCACGATCGTGGTGCCTGGAATCAAGGAAACCGCAGCATTACCGAAGCCAAATACCGCGTAGAGTGCCCACACCTGCGACGTATCGACCGCCACGCCCATTAACGCCAAGGAAGATCCGCCGACCGCCGCGCCGCCGGTCATAACCCATCGAATGTCATAGCGTTCGATCAGTGGAGCAACGCCGAGGCCGGTGATCCCAGAAACCAAGAACATGAGCGCGGTAGCAGCAGAGATATCGGCGACAGCAAATTCGGGTTTGGCCGCAAGCGCATTCATGTACACAGACATGTTGTAGAAACCGAACCCAGAAGAAATCGTGAGAATCAAAAACATCCCTCCGACCATCCACCAGGCATGATTCTCGATTCTTAGGATCTCTTTGCCCCTCCGCGAAGGTTTTTCACCGTATCCCAAACCAAGTTACGCAATCCTTTTTACCCGATAAAACGCGTTCAGCTCGATGAAAACGAATGTGCTTCCGGTTCCCAACTACACACCCGGCCATGACCGCAATACGTACACGAAACAAACCCGCTTCAGCGTTTATGGAGCGGGCGATGGGAATCGAACCCACGTCACCAGCTTGGGAAGCTGGGGTAATAGCCGTTATACGACGCCCGCACAGCCGATCGATTATGGCACAACGGGTGGTCCCATCCAGGCTACACCATCGTCTCCGATCGGGTGGAATAAGCCGAGCAAACCGTCTAACGTCACCTGTCTTTATCGGGGAGATAGCGGTTGGAAATTCAGGATAAAGTCGTCGTCGTTACTGGTGGGGCAAGCGGAATCGGGCGCGAGTTGTGCCGTTTGTTCGCGGCTGAGGGCGCGCGGCAAGTCGTCGTCGCGGACCTTAACGAGGAAGGGGCCGCCGTCGTCGCCGAGGAAATTGGACACACGAGCCACCAGGTCGATGTTGGCCGTGAGAGCGACCTCGTTGGTTTAATTAACCAAACCGAGGACACCGTCGGCCCGATTGATCTTTTTTGTTCCAATGCCGGAATTGCCGATGGCCGAGGGATCGACGAACCGGACGAAGTATGGGACAGAATTTGGCGCGTCAACACCATGGCCCACATTTGGACTGCCCGACACCTGGTGCCGCGTATGCGAGAACGAGGAGGCGGCTATCTATTTTCGACGGCGTCAGCAGCAGGTTTACTTACGCAGATTGGTTCAGTGACCTACGCGGTCACCAAGCACGCCGCCGTTGCACTGGCCGAATGGTTGGCCATTACCCACGGCCGCGATGGCATCAAAGTCACCGTGCTTTGTCCTCAAGCGGTCCGGACAGGGATGACGCCAGATGCTTCAGAAACGGGACTCTCAGTCGCCAGCGTCGATGGATTACTCGAAGCCGACCACGTCGCCCGTGATTGCCTCGAGGCTATTCGGGAAGAACGCTTTTTCGTGCTTCCACATCCAATGGTCGCCGACTATATGCAACGCAAAGCCGAGGACCCCGACCGATGGCTGCACGGCATGAGGCGATTACAGGATCGCTACCTCGAGGAGGATTAGACGCCAGACGTTTCGAGCTCGTACCCGTTCATGGTAACGACACATTTCCCAACAACTTCTCGATTTTCGAGCATACGCATCGCATCAACTGCACGCTCGAGGGGAAATCCCGCACACACGTATGGATCAATGAGGCCTTCGTTAGCCAACTGGTAAAGTTCATTGTGGAATTTCCGTCCCAATTGAGGATCTCGTCGACCCACCTCTCCCGCTCGAACGCCAATGACCGCAATTTGTTTTATTAGGATCAAATTCACGGCGGCTTGGGGCCAACGGCCGCTGGTAAACCCGATAGTCAGAATACGTCCACCCCAATTGACACAGCGCATGGACTCGTCGAATACATCGCCTCCCACTGGATCGTAAATAACGTCGGCGCCACCAGTTCCCGTAATCGACTTCACCCGATCTCGAAAACCGCCAAGTGAGCCATCCGCTTGGGTGTAGTTGATAACTTCATCCGCACCACGACTTTTAACAACTGCTAACTTGGCATCGGTCCCGCCCGTACCGATAACCCGTGCACCCAGATATTTACCGATATCGACAGCCGCCATCCCGACGCCACCCGTCGCCCCATGCACCATGAGCCATTCGTCCCGCTGCAAATTTCCGCGATGCGTCAGTGCGACGTACGCCGTCTGATATGCCGTCCCATAGGAAGCCGCTTTGGCATACGTCATAGATCCCGGTATCGGATTGATCGCATCTGCGGACACGTTCAATGTCTCCGCAAAGCAACCGTGGCGAGACCCGAAAACAACACGATCGCCTTCCTTTAGACCCGATACCTCCGAACCAACCGCTATCACGTCTCCCGACGCTTCACCTCCCGGCGCAAAAGGCAGGTTCGGTTTAAACTGGTATTTCCCCTGAATCATCAGTAGATCCGGGAAGTTGACCGAGCAGGCTTTCACATTGATCTGCACTTCGCCTGGTCCAGGATCTTCGACCATTACCGAGTCGAGCGTGATACTGCCGATGTCCTCGCTGATGGCGTGACAGCGATATGCGCGGGTCTCTCTCATCTTCGGCTATATCGAGTCATTTCAATGACTCAGAAGAAGCAAGCACGCTTAGGTTATTTGCGCCACAGCCCGACGAGCCATGACTCCGACAAGGTGTCCCCGATATTCAGCAGATGCATGAATGTCGCTGTTGAATTCCGCGTAATCGACCTCCAATCCGTCCAATGCCGCGACGGAGAAATTATCTGCCAACGCTTGTTCAAAATTACGCTGTCGGTAGGCACAGGGTCCGGCACCCGTGACCCCGACCCGAATGTCGCCATTCGTTTCAGCAACCATCACCCCAACCACCGCGTAACGGGACGCTGGGTTTGGAAACTTCTCGTACGCCGCACGTCCTGGCACCGGAAACGTAACGCTCGTTACGATTGCACCGGGTTCTAGCGCGGTTTCAAAGAGACCCTGGAAGAAATCGTCGGCATCGATCGCCCCAGCCGTGGTATTGATCGTTGCGCCCAGCGCCATAACTGCGGCGGGGTAATCGGCTCCCGGATCGCTGTTTGCGATTGATCCTCCGATCGTGCCGCGATTACGGACTTGCGCGTCACCAATTGCCAACGCCAGATTCGACAAAGACGAAATTTCGTTTCCGGCGGCAACCTCGGAGTGCAGAGTTAACGCCCCAATGGTCAAACTATCGTCAGCAAGCTCGATACCTGAAAGAGCTAGCCCAGAAAGGTCGATGACGTCCGTTGGCGACGCAAGACGTGCTTTCAGCGTCGGAATTAGTGTCATTCCACCTGAGAGGTACACCCCGTCTTCAGCATCAGCCATCAACTGCTGAGCCGCATCCATACCATCGGGTTTGTGATAGTTAAAACGGTACATGTCTATTCTCCTCCCATCGCGCGCCACACCGTCTCGGGCGTCGCCGGCATCGGCACATCAACAACCCCCAGCGCATCGGTCAACGCATTCATTACTGCTGCGGTCGAACCTATGGCTCCTGCTTCACCGCAGCCTTTGGATCCCAACGGATTGTGCGTACACGGAGTCACGGTGGTATCGACGACAAAATTGGGCATGTCGTCGGCTCTTGGCATCGTATAGTCCATGTACGAACCCGTAACCAACTGCCCGGACTCATCGTAAATACCGTGTTCAA
>CAJWCW010000137.1 GCA_913030615.1 uncultured Gammaproteobacteria bacterium
CGCCCTCTATACGATCTTCGATCTCCCCTACATATCGCAAATCTACATGTTCTACCGCGCGAGATTACGAGACGGCCGCTTTTCGGCCGGCGAGGAAACCGTCGAAGCACGGGTCTTCGTCGAAAGAGATATACCTTGGAGTGAACTTGCGTTCCCAGTGGTAGAACGAACTCTGAAACACTATTTCCATGACCGACAAACCGACGAATTTCCGATGCGCATGGAATCCATCGAAAAACGACCGATTCGTCGCCAACCCTAAACTCACTCCAAAAAATTAGCCCACGGCGACTCGAATGTTGCGAAACAAGCGCAGCCATGGACCATCTTCACGATCAATGTGCTCCAGAGCGACGTATGAATTTTGGATAGACCGGAAGACGCGCTCTGGATGGGGCATCATGGCCAGCACGCGACCCGTCGCTGACGTCATACCCGCGATCCCTTCAGGTGAACCGTTAGGGTTGGCGGGGTACGAAGTAGCAACGCCGCGAGAGTCCACATAGTGTGCAGCAAGCACTCCAGACGCTTCAAAATCGGCCATGGCTTTAGCGTTTTCAAACTCCGCTCGACCCTCACCATGCGCCACTGGTATCGGAATTCGACTATCTCCCAGGGCTGTGAGCCAAGGCGATTCGTTCAGTGCGACGCGGACCTGCACGGTTCGAGCCTCGAATTGATCTGAGCGGTTGCGTACAAAGCGAGGCCAGCACGCCGCACCCGGTATCAATTCTTTAAGTTGAGTCATCATCTGACAGCCGTTGCACACACCTAACGCAAAAGTATCTTCTTCAAAGAATCGTTGGAATTGATCCCTAATGGCCTCGTCAAAAAGAATCGACTTAGCCCAGCCTCCTCCGCCGCCTAGAACATCTCCATACGAAAAGCCGCCACAAGCGGCCAGTACGCGGAAGTCCGAAAGATCTTTCGACCCAGAAAACAAATCGGACATATGGACGTCCTCTGCTTCAAATCCTGCATGGTCAAACGCCGCCGCCATTTCAATCTGACCGTTGACCCCTTGATCTCGCAGAATAGCAACCCGCGGACGGGTATTCGCAAATTGCGCGACCACGTTGTCCGATGGATCGAACAACAGCTCCTCACTCATGCCTGCATCGCGGGCGGTGATCGCGCCGTACTCTTCGTCAGCGCATTCAGGGTCGTCGCGCAATCGTTGTAGTTGATAACTCGTCGTCGCCCATATTTTTTCTAGCTCTGCCCTTGATGAATGAAAAGCAACGCGCTCATTAACGTAAATGAAAATCTCTTCGTCGATTCGAGTTCTACCGACGGGGTTTACGCAAATATTTACCGCCGCTGCGTCATTGGTAATAGACGCTACATCCCTCGCGGAAACTTGGACGACAACACCAACCTCCTCATTGAAAAGGTCGGCCAAAAGATTTTCGGAGGCGAGAATATCTACGCCGATCCGGCCCGCAAAGGCCATCTCAAGCACCGCGACGATAAGCCCCCCATCCGAACGATCATGCAGTGCGAGGACTCGCCCAGACGCACACAGTTTTTGTACAGTTTCGAGAAAAATCTTGAGGGTCTTCGCATCGTCGATATCGGGGCATTCATCCTCGAATCCCTCAACAACCTGCGAAATCGCGCTACCACCAAGCCGTACCTTTCGGTTTAGCGTGAGCAGGAGTAACTGCGTTTCACCACCCCGCAATTCCGGAGTGATTACATTGCGAGCATCAGTGATTGGAGCAAATGCACTGACATTCAGGGTCACGGGGGACGTCACGGATTGTGAATCTTCAGATGTGACCCACGAGGTTTGCATCGAAAGACTGTCTTTACCCACGGGAATTGCGATCCCCAAAGCAGGGCATAGTTCCAATCCCACGGCACTGACAGCTTCACGGAGCGCTTGATTCTGGCCATCATGGTCGGCCGCGGCCATCCAGTTTGCAGAAAGAACGACGCGATCAAGACTCTCGAGAGGGGCGCCCATAAGGTTGGTCAACGACTCGGCGACTGCCATGCGCGCTGAAGCCGACGAATCGAGCGTTGCGAGAGCAGGTCTTTCTCCCATGGCCATTGCTTCTCCACGATACGTATCAAACCCCGCCAACGTGACAGCTGCATCCGCGACAGGAACTTGATAACGCCCGATCATCTGGTCGCGCGCGACAAGACCGGTGATACTTCGATCGCCTATCGTGACTAGGAATTTCTTGGATCCAACGGCCGGGAAACGCAAGACCCGTTGTATGGCCTCCGCTAGATCGACGTCGGGAATTTCACGTGGCACGACGGATTTCGTCTGAGTTTGATACGTGCGCCGCACCTTGGGCGGTTTACCAAGCAAAGTCGAAAGGGGTAGATCAACAGCAGTAAGGCCCGTCGCACCATCTGTAACTTGAAGTACTTTCTCCTCAGTCGCTTGACCGACGATCGCGTAAGGGCAACGTTCCCGCTGGCATATTGAATCAAACCGTTCGAGTTCTTTCTCCGTCACTGCAAGCACATAACGCTCTTGAGCTTCGTTACACCAGAGCTCCATCGGCGACATCCCGGGATCAGCATTGGGAATGGCGTGAAGATCGACACGACCACCCCGGTACGCGTCATTAACGAGCTCGGGTATTGCGTTTGAGAGACCCCCTGCACCCACATCGTGAATGAGGAGGATCGGATTTCGTGACCCCAACGCGACGCATCGATCAATAACCTCCTGGCAACGGCGCTGCATCTCTGCGTTATCTCGTTGTACAGAAGCAAAATCTAATTCGCTGGAGGACGCGCCCGACCCAACACTAGAGGCAGCGCCACCACCGAGCCCAATCAGCATGGCTGGTCCACCCAAAACGATTAATTGAGCGTCGATAGGAATTTCATCCGCTTCGATATGGCAGCCGCGGATGCTGCCCAAACCACCGGCGATCATGACTGGTTTGTGGTACCCCCATTCCGAGAGGGCGTCCACGCGTTGTTCAAATGTACGAAAATAGCCGCACAGAGCCGGGCGCCCAAATTCGTTGTTAAACGCGGCTGCGCCAACAGGTCCCTCCAGCATGATGTCGAGCGCCGAAACAATTCTTTCCGGCTTCCCAAAATGAGTTTCCCATGGCTGTACGTCGCCGGGAATTTCGAGGTGCGACGTGGTGAAGCCGCAAAGCCCAGCCTTTGGTTTCGACCCTCGCCCAACCGCGCCCTCATCGCGAATCTCGCCACCCGACCCCGTCGCGGCTCCGGCATATGGCGCGATCGCAGTGGGATGATTATGTGTTTCCACTTTCATCACGATATGAGCTGGTTCTTCGACAACTCGATAAATCTGGTCTGCCGTATCAGGGAAGAAACGCGCGACGACAGGCCCTTCAATCACCGCAGCATTGTCAGAATATGCAGAGAGAATCCCTTTCCCGTTAGTACTGCGATGGGTGTTGCGGATCATCTGGAACAAAGACTGTTGCTGATGCGATCCGTTAATTAGCCAGGTCGCATTAAATATCTTGTGTCGGCAATGCTCCGAGTTGGCCTGCGCAAACATCATGAGTTCGACATCGGTCGGATTTCGACCCAGTTCGGCGTATGCCGCTACCAGATATTCGATCTCGTCGTCTGATAGTGCCATCCCTAATGCCACGTTGGCCGCAGACAGGGCCGCTTCGGGTTCACCCGAGAGATCGATTTCGCCCAGAAGGCCCGGCGTGGACCGGTCGAAGATCATCGAAAACGCCTCACCATAAATGACCGTTTCCGTCATGCGATCGTGTAATAAACGAGCGCACCGATCGTCGGCAGAGTCGATATACCAACGAACGCCCCTTTCAATGCGATTGATTCCCGGGACACCTACTAGCCGAAATATATCCGTTGCTTTACTCGACCAGGGTGATGTCGTCCCGATTCGCGGGACCACGACACAATACGGTTTGCGACCATCTTTGCGAGGTTGACGCATCGGACCGTAGTCGAGCAGCGCCTCGATCACGTCCCGTATTTCTTCCGGGAAAGTCTCCGCCGCGTGGAGGAAATGAACGTATTCAGCCTCTACCTCTCCTACCGCATCGTCGATCACGCGCAAACGATCGCGTACCTTAACCAGCTTATTTCTGGAAAATGCTGGACGTCCTGTTAGTACCTCTACCTGCGACATTAATCCCTTCCGTTAATCTTCCGTCCGAACAAGCCCACGCATTGCGGCAAAATCCTACCTCTTCGCCCTGAAAAAGTTCTGGACGAGACATTTGCATTCTTTTTCCAGCACGCCCGTAGACACTTTTACGACGTGATTATGTGGTAAGTCATCGAGCGTCCGACAAATGCTTTCGACCGCCCCGGTCTTAGGTTCCGCTGCCCCATAAACCAAGCGATAAACTCGGGCGTGAATCAACGAGCCAATGCACATCAAACAGGGTTCTAACGTGACATACACTGTCGCTCCGGGGAGTCTGTAGTTATTTGCGTAAGCACACGCCGCGCGTAATGCAACTATTTCTGCATGCGCGGTGGGGTCAGCCATCGCGCGCGGCTGGTTGTAGCCCTGACCAATGATTTCGTCGTCATACACAACGACCGCACCTACTGGGACTTCGTCAGCGGACACGGCTAATTTGGCCTGGTCCAACGCGGCTTCCATGTAGCAAGTATCTTGCGAGGAGTTAGTCAATCAAGAGCCTATCTTCACGAAATTATTCCCACTCAATAGTGACGCTTTTTAGAAGCCTTATGTCGCATGGCGAGGGCTTCGTTCAAGCCGGGGATGTGCTCCGCCCCGACCGGTACTTGCACGCTTGAACCCTCAATCTGGACATCGATCGGTTCATAGCGGCCTCCCAGGCATTGGCCCAGGAATACCTCCGTGATGGCGTAGAACGACATGTTGTTAGCAGGCTTGGCAAAGCCGTGGCCTTCATCCGGGTAGACAATGTAGGTCACTTCCACGCCAGCCTGCTGCATCTTTTCGACCACAGTATCGGACTGCTCCTGCGGCACCCGAGAATCCCTGGCTCCCTGCCCGATCAGCACCGGATTTTTAGTATTTTGGGCGAAGTTGATCGGCGAACGCGAACGTAAAAACGCTCGGCCTTCTTTTGTTCTTGGGTCGCCAATGATCTTGCCCATGCGATCCTCATCCCAGTGCGGCATAAATATCTCAAGGTTGGACGGACCAACAATCGCGATGCCGCAGGCAAATACATCCGGTGTCATGGTCATGCCCACCAGCGCTTCATAGCCTCCATAACTGCCGCCAAGAATGGCGACCTTATCCGGATCCGCAACTCCTTCATCGATGGCCCACTGCACCTGGTCCAGTACGTCCTGATGCATCTTGCCGCCCCACTCCATTTTCTGAGCATTCATATAGGCCTTGCCGAAACCGGCCGAGCCGCGAAAATTCACATACAGGAACCCGTAGCCGCGATTGGCCAGCCAATGCACCAAGGCGCCAAAACCGACCTGCGCCCGCTCATCGCTGGGCCCGCCGTGAACATAAACCACAATTGGCACCGGCTGATCCGGCCTGCCATCATCGTCCGGATCTGTCCAGGGTGGCAGCGTGATGTAGGAGACCATGTCAAATCCGTCATCCGTCGTCAGCACGTAAGGGTGCATGCGGGAAAGTTTCAGGCCTTCCAATTGCGGCGTGCTGGTGAACAGAAATTGGCCGCTTTTGCTCTCGCGATCGTAAAGATAAAAGGACACCGGTTCGTCACTGGACATATACTGAACGACCCATTTACTGTCGTCCTCTGATCGGCTCAACACCGATAGTTCGCCGTCCTTTATTTGTGCCAGCGCTTCCAGATCTGCTGCGATCTCCGGGTCGATTGCCGTCCACTCGGTTTCGGTCCAGTTGGTCGCATAAGCCTGAACGGTGGCCTTCGTCGGATGATAAATCACACCACCAATGTCAACGCGGTCGTCTTCGGCCAGCAAATTCAGCTCGCCTGTTTCCAAATCCAAGGTAACCAGCGCGGCCTTGTCACGACCTTGCGCATCGTAAGTGTAGAGATGTTCACCGCTGGCATCGAAGCGGATGATCCCCTGGTAGACCGCCGTGGTATGGGCCGGCAAGTCATCCGGGGCAACCTGATAGATCAGTTCGCCGCGGCCGCCAGCTTCCGGCGCGGTACTGAACTGATATA
>CAJWCW010000138.1 GCA_913030615.1 uncultured Gammaproteobacteria bacterium
GCCTAAAAACGGCACGTGGGTTATTGAGGGATGTCGCAGAAATGGGTCTCGGGACCGGGACTGAATATCTTGACCCTATCACGCCGCAATATTTGGGCGATCTCGTGAGTTGGGGGGCGATCGGAGCGCGTACCACGGAAAGTCAGGTCCATCGCCAACTTGCTTCGGGTCTATCGTGCCCCGTGGGATTCAAGAACAGTACCGATGGGTCGATTCAAGTTGCCGTGGACGCCATTAAATCAGCAAACCACGAACACATTTTTTTGTCAGTGACCAAGCGAGGACATTCGGCGAAGTTCACGACGTCGGGAAATGGCGATTGTCACCTGATCCTTCGTGGCGGTGGCGGAAAAACGAATTTCGACAATCCGTCCGTACATTACGCGAGCCGGTTACTCGATCAGGCGGGACTTGCAACCAAGGTTATGATCGATATGAGTCATGCCAACAGTGGTAAAGATTATCGCCAGCAGCTTTCTGTTTGTAAGGATGTCTGTACGCAGGTCGAACGTGGCGAGACCCGTATTTTCGGAGTCATGCTTGAAAGCAATCTTATCGAAGGCAATCAACCGATCGGTACAGGTCAAGAGCTTGCGTACGGCTGCAGTATTACGGATGCCTGTATCGGCTGGGACGATACGGTCTCGAGTTTGAAGCAGCTTGCGGGAGCGAGTCGAGCGAGGGCCTCTGCCAAACTACGGAGTCCGGGACTTTGGTGATCAGGAAGGTTCGAGGGAGCACGTGACCCTCGCCTCGCAGGCGGAGCATCCATCAAATCCCATGTTTTCATCCGGTTGAAGTCGCGGACTGGTGTACGCGAATTCAATCCCCGCGGTTAGGTTCTCGAACAACGGCACGATCAATCCATATCTGTTCTGTAGTGGGGTTGTATCGCGCGTGGAACGGTCGTGGAACGTGGCGACAGTATTCGCGCATTCGGACCATTGCGTCTGGTACCGAATCCGCCACAAAGTAGACCGGTTGATAGTCTGTGACCGGGTATTCTTGCAACGCGGCTACTGAGGGGTTCCACGGCTGTAGTGCTTTGTTTGGCTCAATGTCGTTGGCGGTTCTATTGTGCGAGCAGGCTTTTTTCAATTCGCCGTAACTTGAAAGCAATCCCGCACCGTAGGCTTTAAGCTGACCGTGGTTTTCGATTAATCCAAACTCGACTGAATGCCAATAACATCTAGCAAGACGCTCGATCTCTGGCTCGCTGGCACCGAGACTCGCCAGTCCGATCTCCTGGGATAGGTCGGCAAATGATGGGTCCGCCAACATAGGCGCGTGTCCAATTAGTTCATGGCACACGTCAGGTTCTGGTGTATAAAACGGCTTCGAATGGTGCCTCACGTATTGCGTGCAAAAGAAAACACGAAAAGCCAAGCCGTTAAGGAAATCTCGTTGACTTAATAGACCGGCAACTGGCCGCAGTCTGAATCCTGTTCGCAGTTCCAGAAAGGCACTCACGTCACGCCCCTGGGGGATATTGTTCTCGGAATAACCGCACTCTTTTTCCATGACTTCAAATACTCGTATGTACTCGGGGCATGCGTATAACCGATGGAGATCATGGAGATTGAGAAAAACCTTCGACCATGTCCCGAGCTCTTCTTGTGAGTATTTGACCATGGGTATTGGTTGACCGTGTACAAAGCCTCTCGCTAGGGCGTCGATTTGAGCACGCCTCTCGCGATACTTTGCGTCCTTGAATCCTGGATGATCCGAGTCAAGTTCTGACTTAGCCAGCAGGATACGGTCGCCAATCAGATCTAGTTCGACAATTTGTCGGGGAAACCAAGGCACTTTCTTGTAGTCAAGAATCAGTACGTTGAGTTGTTTTTCTTCTAATGCCGTAAGCACAGCTTCAATATTTCGGTCCCCTCTCACACCCTCACAGTCGACATAAAAGTTAAAGCTATCTCGACGTATGGGCCGAGATTCGATGTGCGTGATGTTCACGCCATATTCTGCAAATGGCGCTAAGGTCGAGTGTAATGCTCCGGCTTTGTCTGAAAGTTCAATCAGCAGCGAAAGCCGCGGCTCGTTAGTAGTTGTGGAGAGTGGTGACACAAGCGCGCCCAAATTTACAGACGTAAACAGCTTGTTAACGCACGATAACAGGTGGGATTCAGTGTCATAGGTCAACTCAAGTTGTGCAGCCAGGCCGCGTGTTGCGGTGCTTTTTTGGTAACCGACCACTCTTCAAGCATTTCGTCTGCAATATCTTTCAACTGTTGCATCTGTTCTTCCGTGCCTTTGTTCACTGCCAATTCGAGTCGATGGCCGCTTGGGTCAAAGAAATAAATCGAGTCAAAGATGCCATGATTAACAGGTCCAATGACCTCTATGCCGGTATCTTCAATCCTTTTCTTGTAACGAGTCAGTTCCTCGAAACTAGTAACTTCAAATGCAATGTGCTGTACCCATTCAGGTGTTTGTTCGTCTCGTCCCATCTCCGGTGAATTAGGCAGTTCAAAGAAGGCGAGTACATTGTCGTTCCCGGCATCAAGGAACACATGCATGTACGGATCCGGTGCACCGGTTGACGGAACCTTGTCTTCAGCGATGGCGAGTTTGAATTCCATGTCGAGCAGATCACGATAGAAGTTCACCGTCTCTTTGGCGTTGATACAGCGATAAGCCACATGATGAATCTTCTTCAAGCTCATGCAGTTGCTTCCAGCGTGCTGCGATTCATCTGATCACGTTCCATGGATTCAAAGAGCGCCTGGAAGTTGCCTTCGCCGAAGCCTTCGTCACCTTTGCGTTCGATAAACTCGAAGAATATGGGTCCAACCATTGTTTCGGTGAATACCTGCAATAACAGCTTGGGAGAACCATCTTCGGTCGTGCCATCGAGAAGAATTCCGCGAGCTTTCAGTTCTTCCACGGCCTCGCCGTGTCCTGGCAGTCTTTCTTCGAGCTTATCGTAGTAGTCATCGGGTGGCGGCGTCATCAGCGTCACGCCGGAGGCGATAAGTTTGTCAAGCGTCTCGATAAGGTCTTCCGTTGCAAAGGCGATATGTTGAATACCTTCGCCGTTGTATTGGAGGAGATACTCTTCAATCTGACCCGCGCTGTTGCCACGTCCTTCTTCATTTAATGGGATCCGAATCTTATTGTCCGGTGCAGTCATCGCGCGAGACGATAATCCTGTCTGTGCTCCCTTAATATCAAAATGACGAATCTCCCGGAAGTTGAAGAACTTCGCATAAAAACGGGCCCAGTAATCCATCCTGCCTCGATAAACGTTATGGGTTAGGTGATCGACGACTTTGAGGCCTAATCCTTCGGGATAGGGATCTACGCCCGCCAGGTATTCAAAGTCGATGTCGTAGATGCTGCTGCCAGGTTTGTAACGATCGATCAGATAGAGCGGTGCGCCGCCTATTCCTTTGATGGTAGGTAACCTAAGCTCCATCGGGCCGGTGGGAATGTCTATTGGCTGTGCGCCAAGTTCGATTGCACGGTCGTAGGCAAGCTGAGAATCCTTGACTCTAAATGCGAGTCCAGACGCGCAGGGACCATGTTCCTCCGCATGGTAGAAGGCGAGGCTCCCAGGTTCATAGCTGATAATGAAGTTGACGTCGCCCTGACGCCATAGATGGACGGCTTTTGATCGGTGTTCTGCCACCTTCGTAAAGCCTAACTGAGTGAAAACCACTTCGAGGCGGCCAGGTTCCGGCGCTGAAAACTCAACGAACTCGAAGCCGTCCAGACCCATTGGATTGTCCACGCTGCTACCTATTTCCTGGAAAAACGTGAGTCAATCATAGTCTCTGGATCACGAAATAATTCTTTTTTATCACTACTTTATGGAATTAATTGAGGGTAATCTTCTAATATAAATTAATTATGGGAATAAATATTTTAATGGACAGACTTGACCTGAAACTGCTGGAAGCGCTTCAACAGGATGGTCGAATGCCAAACGTGCAGCTCGCAGAAACGATTGGATTATCGGAGTCGCCTACCTTCCGGAGAGTCAAACTCTTGGAAGAGTCAGGGATGATTCGAGGCTATGTCGCGTTGCTCGATCAGATCAAGCTTGGACTTCAAGTGACAGCATTTGTCAGTGTTCGGATGGAGAGACAATCAAACCGACATGACTTCCACCAGTGTGTTGAAGATGAGCCGCACATTACCGAATGTTATGCCATGAGTGGTGGGTTTGATTTTCTGATGAAAGTTGTCGTCCGGGATATCGATCATTTTGCTGCACTCTGCATGCAGGACATCCTCAATTTTCCTGGCGTTCAACATGTTGAATCTTCGTTTAGTCTTAAAGCCGTGAAGTCTTCACACGCATTACCTGTAAATCCCTAACATAGCTCTGGAGAGGTCAGGTCGGGTTAAGAGACCAACCAAACTGGATAGGCGTAGAAAGCAGCCTAAGGAATGCACACGTTCGTCAGGCGACACCTTTACGAACGTTGTTCGCCATTAAACAGCTCGGGCTGCCTTTTCAGCCAGAGAATCATACGGGATGAAAGAGCGGCCATAGGGCCTAACATCGACATTGAGCTATGATGAACGTACGCAGATCAGCCTGGGTGATATTGGCTGTGTCAAAGCCCTTAAGGACAGTTCGATTGACGAAGCAATGGTCGCTTGCCGTTTGTCTGGCGTTCTTTGGTAGTTTTACTGCTCACGGCGGCTTGTGCGAGACGACCGAACCCGGACTCAAGGATTTTTATTCTTCGGGGTGGGGTATCGACAGCGCGAACCGGCGTTATCAAGGTCCTAATCGTACCTCGGTCTCGGCCGATAACATCGATCGACTCGAACTGAAATGGGTATATCAACTGGCGCAGAAAACACCACGTTCGTACCCGTTGGTCTCGGAAGATACGATTTTTTTTGGGGACAGTGGTCGCGGATTAGTCGCTCTTGATCGGGATACCGGGTGTACCCGTTGGACGAGCCCGGTTGAGGGAGTGGAAATATCGACCGCGATTTCGCCTGCCCGCATGCCAGACGGTCGGGACGTTCTTATCTTTGGCGTACGGCAGAACGGGATATTCGCGGTGGATGCGAGAGATGGTACTCACATCTGGCGTTATAGTTTTACCGAGGATCATCCGATCCCGATGTATTCTGGCTCGCCCCTTGTGGACGGAGATAACGTCTTCGTCCCGATTTCATCGATGGAAATGGGCCTTACGATTTTACCGTGGTATGGGTGCTGCACGACGAGCGGTGGCATGGGAGCCCTCGATTTATCGACGGGAGCTAAGAAGTGGTACACACCAACGATTAGCGATCCTCCGAAAAAGACGGGCCGCCACTGGTTGTTTGTCGAGCGCTACGGTCCAAGTGGGGCGCCCGTGTGGGGAGCTCCGACCCTTGATGCAAAACGTGGTGTGGTCTTTTTTGGGACCGGTCAAAATTATAGCCACCCGACTAGTGCGACCAGCGACGCGATCTTCGCGGTTGATACGAGCGATGGCAACGTTCGGTGGGTGATGCAAGCAACTGCCAACGACGCGTACAGCATGGGTTGCAGTTTTCCCGGTCACCCGTTGTGTCCGGATCCCGTGGGTCCGGATCACGATTTCGGTGCGCCACCCATCTTGTCGACTTTGCGAGATGGTCGCGAACTTCTCTTCGCGGGGCAAAAATCGGGCGATGTGCATGCGTTGGATCCTGAGACGGGCGCACACGTGTGGAGAAAGCGCATAGGTCGTGGCGGTTTACTCGGTGGCGTGCACTTCGGTATGGCCGTACATCCCGAGCTCGAGCTCGTTTTTGTACCCATTAGCGATCGTGAAACTGGACAAGAGAAGCGTCAATCGGCACCGGGTCTGCATGCGCTAGAGATGGCGACCGGTGAAACGCGCTGGAGTCGGATCATCAAAAGTAGAGGCTGTGCGGGGTGCAGTGGTGGGATCTCGAGCGGCATTGTCGCAAGTCGAGACTTGGTATTTTTCGGGGATTTGGATGGTCGCCTTTGGGCGCTTGACGTCAGCACCGGCGAAACACGCTGGCAACATGACAGTTTGCAAAAATACGACGTGATCAAT
>CAJWCW010000139.1 GCA_913030615.1 uncultured Gammaproteobacteria bacterium
GTTTGCGCACGACCGAGAATCAGCGCGTGGATGTCATGGGTACCTTCATAGGTATTGACGGTCTCCAGATTCATCACGTGCCGAATGACATGGAATTCGTCGGAAATGCCATTACCGCCGTGCATATCCCTCGACATCCGCGCAATATCGAGCGCCTTACCACAGTTATTTCGTTTCATCATCGAGATATCTTCAACTGGCAAACGATCCTCATCCATCAAACGACCGATCCGGATACAGCCTTGCAGTCCTAATGCGATTTCAGTTTGCATGTCGACTAGCTTTTTTTGGATTAGTTGATTGGCCGCAAGTGGCCGCCCAAATTGTTCCCGTTCTAGCGTATACGTTCGCGCAGCGTGCCAACAAAATTCGGCTGCACCCATTGACCCCCACGCGATTCCATAACGCGCCCGATTGAGACATCCAAACGGTCCGCCGAGTCCTTCAGCATTGGGAAGCAGGTTATCTTCTGGAACAAAGACATCTTCCAAAACAATCTGGCCCGTCGCGGAAGCCCGCAAACTCATTTTTCCTTGAATTTCGGGGGTACTGAAGCCATCCATTCCGCGTTCGACAATGAACCCTCGGATTACACCGTCCAGTTTTGCCCATACCACCGCCACGTCCGCAATGGGTGAATTTGTAATCCACATCTTGGCGCCGTTGAGCAAATAACCCCCGTCGACTTTCTCGGCTTTAGTCACCATGCTTCCTGGATCGGAGCCGTGGTCTGGCTCGGTCAGACCGAAACATCCAACCCATTCTCCCGTCGCCAGCTTCGGCAAATACCGTTCGCGTTGCGACTCGTCGCCATAAGCATGGATGGGATGCATCACCAGCGAAGATTGGACACTCATGGCCGACCGGTAGCCTGAATCGACACGCTCGACCTCGCGCGCCATGATGCCGTACGACACGTAACCGACGTCCGCACAACCGTACTTGGCTGGTAACGTGGCCCCCAACATGCCAACTTCCCCCATTTCGTTCATGATCTCGCGATCGAAGTGTTCATGGCGATTCGCCTCGAGGACCCGGCTCATCAGGCGTTCCTGCGAGAATTGATGTGCGGTATCGCGAATCATTCGTTCGTCTTCGGTGAGCTGCTCTTCTAGAAGTAAGGGATCGTCCCAAACAAACGGGCTGGTCGGCATGATTGCGTCCGAAGTAGAAAGAGCCGAAGCCTATTCAACCCTTCGTGTCACCGCAACGGTTCGCATTGCAATGAATCAACGTCTCGAACTGATTTACCGAGCACGACACGAATCGCCTTAATTTTTTGCGACGATTTCCATTCTGGTCGCGAGAACGCGTGCGGCGGATTCGGCCGCAGCGACAAAGTCTCCGTCGTCGGACGCATGGATGACACTGCGAGACGCGTTAATAACGAGGCCAGTTCCGTCATTACTTCGGCCCAGATCAAGTACTGCGTCTAGATCACCACCTTGGGCGCCTACCCCCGGAACGAGGAATGGCATGGAAGGCATCTCCTGCCGAATCCTGCCGATCAATTCAGGGAACGTGGCTCCCAAAACCAGCATCAAATTACCTGTATCTTTTTCTGCGGTAAGTCGCGCCACCCGCAAATAAACGGGGTCGTCGACTGGATATTCTTGCAACCAAACGCCATCAGGATTGCTCGTATGGCATAACACAATTACGCCCCGATCCGCGTACTCGGCAAAGGGAGCGATACTGTCCCAACCCAAATAAGGATTCACCGTGACCGCGTCAGCGCCATAGCGAACAAATGCTTCTTCTGCATAACGCTCGGCAGTGGATCCCACGTCTCCTCGTTTGGCGTCGAGAATGACCGGAATATGCGGATAGGTTTCATGGATGTAATCGATCACTTTTGCGAGCCCATCCTCTAGACCGATGGCAGCAAAGTGAGCGAACTGCGGCTTGAACGCGCAAACGTACGCTTGCGTCGCATCGACAATCTCGGTGCAGAATCGAACCACGCCCGTTGCGTCGCGAGCCACGGATCTGGGAAAACGATCGGGGGTCGGGTCTAGGCCAACGCACAGAAAGGAATTCGATTGCGTCCAAGCGTTCTTGAGTTGTTCTATAAACGCGGGTCGCACACCAAGGATTATGCCAAACCCCTAAATGGCAGTCACTTCAGGACAAATATAGTGTAATAAACTTATTAGAATAATATCTTAACTAACTGTTTAATAACATTAATATCTAATAACAATAGATTGAATAACTCGGTACGCACTCTTCAACAATTGGCTAGCACCCATTCCTTAATAGCGAGCATCACTTCCGGAGCTAACGTTTCATCGATCACCCCGTATTCCGAGGGCAAGCCGGTCGTCGCGTGTTGAAACAGATGATTCAGGTCTGGAAAAGTTTGAACCTCTATCTTCCCGTGGTTCGTGTTGATTTTTTCTAGCACAGGAACGCTTTGGTCAGGTGGAACTTGAAGATCCAAGGCACCGTACATTGCAAGAAGTGGGACCTTGGAAGCTTCAAGGTCAACACGCGGATCGTAGCCCAAGAAGTAACGAAACCAATCCGTCACGATGCCATCGACTTGGACCTCGTCGTTGAGGTTCAGCAATTTCCGTTCGACCTCGTCGAAGCCTGCTAACGCTGACTGATAGATGTCCCTCGCGATTGCACGCCGTTCGTCGAAACTCGCATTCATACGGGCAGCTGCATACAGCGATTCATTCATTGCTGCGATCTTTGTAACCAGGTCGTCCGCGATCGGGAATGGCTGACGTTCAATGATCATCCTTACTTGGCGTTGATGAATTTGTTCGCCGGAGACGGCTGGCCCCGCCATCAAAACACCGCAGGAGAAAGGAGCGTCTCGCCCCGCCAATATCGAGACCACGTTACCGCCTTCACTGTGCCCGACCACGCCGATTCGATTAGCAACAACATCGCGCCGACTCTGCAAATACGAAATAGCCGCGAGGGCATCATCTGCAAAATCTTCGGTAGTCGCTGTGGAAATGTTTCCCGTCGATTGAGCAAAGCCACGATCATCGTATCGAAGCACGCCAACGCCGTGGCGTGTCAGATAATCGGCCAACACCCAGAAGGGTTTGTGACCCACGATGGTCTCGTCCCTATCTTGGGCACCAGATCCGGTAACCAAGACAACGACGGGGAAATTGCCGGCTTGAGGCAACGTCAGCGTGCCCGCCAAGGTGACATCGGGAGCGCCACCAGGGAAACGCACGTCTTCGTCGCCATACGGAAACGGCGGTTTGGGCGTTTGCGGCCGATCTCGGCTTGTGCCTTGATCGACTCGTCCAAGATCAAGGCCGAACTCCGCCGACTGAGACCACCGTCCCCGGATCAATGAGCCGTCAGTACTCAACGTTCCTAAGTAACCCGCATCGATCGAATCGACCATGAAGGACAGCTGTTCGCCATCAAACGTGGCAGTATCGGCAGCGATGCCATAGGCATTCTGGTCGGGACTGTCCAAACTCACCGTAAGTCGATCATCTTCATCGTCGATGTGGACGACGATACGAAGGTTCACTTGCGACAGTGTGCCCTCCCAAACACCGACTATCCGATCTGCGCCAACGGAACCAACGGTGACAATTCCCGTTGAATCGGTGTCCGACCCACAACCCGTCAGAATAAAAAGTGCCAGTGCAGGACACCAACTAGTTCGCCATGTTCGATCGCGACGTCGTCGCGAACATGCGCGCACAGGCGGTCTAACGGATTGCCTCAAGTATGCTTTCATCTAGAAGGACAGCGCGAACCGTATCAACAATCGCCTGAGTCTGAGAATCCACTTCGAGGTTGATCCGATCCCCTACCTCAACTCGGCTAAAGGTCGTCCTAGCCAGGGTCTCTGGTATTAGGCTGACCGCAATCGTCGCCGCCGAACGATCAACCTCGGCGATGGTTAGGCTGGCCCCATTGAGAGCAACGAAACCCTTAAGCATGAGATACGCCATCCACTCCCGCGGGACGGCCATGGTTACCAACCGGTGCCCGTCATCGGATGTTATATGCGTTACGACAGCCACGCCGGCGACGTGCCCCGAAACAATGTGGCCACCGACTTCGTCACCAACTCGAAAAGAACGCTCAATATTGACGATGGTACCCGCAGCAAGCTCTCCCAAATTCGACAGTTCGATAGTTTCCTTGATGAGTTCGAAACCAACCAACGACCCATCGATTTGGGTCGCCGTGACACACGCGCCGTTTAACGCAATGGACGCACCAAGTTCTAGACCTCTAGCGAGGTCATCTAGATCGACAGCAACACGTGTTATTCCGTCGTGGGTTTCGCAGGAAACGACAGGGCATACGCCTTGAACAATACCGGTAAACACACCAGGCCCATCTACTGATTAGGAATGATTAACCTACGCGGGTTGAGCGTAACGAATCAACCCGCAAATTCAGCCTCGGCTTTCGCCAACTCGTCACGTCGAATGCGGTCTCGGTCGATGTAGGTGATCCACTGATTACAGATTCGTTCGACGGATTCATTCTTATCCGCTCGCGCGTGCCGGCGGGCCGTCACAAAAGTTTTTCGCGCCTGCGTCAATCGATCCCGATTAAACAAGCACATGCCCAGTACGATTTCCGTGTTGTACTCGCGGTCAACGCCTTTCTCAAGCGCACTATCGGCGGCATCCGTACACTTTTTATACTGATCTTTTTCCAGATAAAGTTGCGACAACCGCGAGTTAATCTCGCCGTCATCGGACAACGTTCCTGCTTCTTCCAGGATAGGAATCGCATCGTCAACGTCTTGCGCAATCTGGTAGGCCTGACCCAGGCTCTGCAAATTCTTTGCCGTCGATTCAACCAGCTCGTCGTCAAAACCGTCCCGGATCCACTTCGCAGCCCGGTAGGGAACTTCTTCTTGCATCAAGAGGCCGCCGTAATTGAGGATGTCCCGTTCGCGATCTAGAAACCCGCCCGCGTGAGCGACCTCCATCGCCAAGATTTGCTCGCGCTCATAGCCTTCTTGTCCGTATACCCCCGCCAATTGAACCCAGTAGTCGCGTTTCGGATAATCGCGGACCAGCACATGCAAAATTTCAAGCACGCGTTCCCAGTCGTCCTGTTCGAAATAGAGGAACCGAAGGAGCTGCCACCAGTTTTCCTTTATAGGCACCATATCGCGCGCTTCGGCCATAGCGATCGCAATCTCAATCTGCTCGGTCGCGCCAGGGTAGTCCTTCATGGCGTAATAGACCTGGCCCATGAAGTACCGAGGATTGGGGCCCGGGTCGTCACCAAAGTCCGCTTTTTTTATGAGCCAACGATTCATCATGTCAAGGGATCGCTGATATTCTTCCTCTACAAAATAGAGCTGGGCGAGCGAAAACATGGTTCCGTGCTCAA
The DNA here is from genome assembly GCA_913030615.1 of uncultured Gammaproteobacteria bacterium. GTDB lineage: Bacteria > Pseudomonadota > Gammaproteobacteria > Pseudomonadales > Azotimanducaceae > UBA11889. The sequence continues at coordinate 5,350 of CAJWCW010000139.1, forward strand.
GCCCTTCGGTGATGTCGTCCCCTTGCTCCAATACTTTTTCGTAATAGCGAATGGTTCCCGCATTGTTCTCTTTCGAAAACATGATGAACGCGAACATCGAGTAGACCTGGCCCATTTCGTTGCCGTTATAGCGACGGCTACGCCGTTCCATTTCGACTAGGACTTCTAACGCGGCGTCGTACTCTTTGAGATCCATCAGTTCCTGCGCCTGGGCAAGCCTCCGGAACGTCATTTCGGAAATATTGGGAACACGACGCGCTTTTCTTCGTTTCCTTTCTTCGGCCGCAAACGCTACCGACTCCAGGGCCGGGAACAATTCAAAGCCCGTAACTTGACGTACGGCTTGCCCGCCGAATTCGAGCAGGAAAGTCGCGACGAGAAAGGCCGATAGTTTCTTCACAGGTCCCCCTAGGCGTCCGTTAACTCAAACGTAATGCGATTCCGAACGCCGCTGACCTCGATGGGCTCACCGTTGACGACCTTCGGTTTGTATTTGAATTTGAGCGACGCGTTCATTGCCGCGCGATCGAAGATACCGGGCGGTTTCGACTCAAGGACTTTGGGATCGCGAACGGCACCTGTCTTAGTCACGGTGAACTCCAGTAACACATA
>CAJWCW010000140.1 GCA_913030615.1 uncultured Gammaproteobacteria bacterium
ACGACAATGGTTTAGCATGCGCTGGCTCTACCGTTATGCTTTGGTGGACACCAAAAGGGGAAGATTTATGGCGATTGATTTCACGTTTCCAGAGGAGGTCGAAGACGCGCGATTGCTGGTGAAAAAGTTCATGCAGGAAACTGTGCAACCGAGGATGACGGAACTGCGTGATAGCAAAGCGTCCGGGGATACATGGCGGATCGCGATAAAAGAGCTGCGCGACACGGCGCGCCAGCAGGGGCTTTGGAATCCGCATATGCCGGAAGAATGGGACGGCATGGGATTGGGTATCACCGCCGTGGCCGCCATGTCGGCCGAAGCGGTCAAAACACCTTACGGGCCGTACCTTATTAATTGCCAAGCGCCCGATGAAGGCAACATGCATACCATGCTGCATTTCGGCACCGAGGAGCAGAAAGAAAAGTGGCTGCGCCCCCTCTGTGAAGGTACCGCCCGATCGTGTTTTTCGATGACGGAACCAGAGGTGGCGGGTTCCGACCCTACTCAAATCCAAACGTCCGCGGTAAAGGACGGCGATGAATGGGTTATCAACGGTCACAAATGGTTTACTTCAGGAGCTCATGGCGCTGATTTCGCCATCGTCATTGCGAAAACGGACCCAGACGCTGAGATTGCTCAAGCGAGAAACAGCGCGTTCATTGTGCCAACCGATACGCCAGGGTTTGAAATCGTCCGTGACGTCCAGACGATGGGTGGTGGTGGTGGCCATCCCGAATTGCGTTACAACGACGTCCGTGTCCCGCTGGAAAATATGTTGGGTGAGCAAGGCGGGGGCCATAAGCTTGGCCAAGTCCGGCTTGGCCCAGCTCGACTTGCGCACTGCATGCGTTGGATCGGGCAGATCGAACAGGCGCTTGAAATGCTCGTGGATCGTGCCCAGAAGCGATATGCGCATGGATCCGTTCTCTCAGAAAAGCAAGGGATTCAGTGGATGATGGCTGAGAGTGCGTTGGAGCTTTATTCGTCGAAACTGATGGTGCTCCATGCCGCCTATAAAATCGAAAACGAGATGGATTTTCGAGCCGAGGTATCGATGGCGAAGCACCATGTCGCCAATACCTTGTGGAAGACGGTCGATCGAGCCTTGCAGGTTCATGGGGCCTTGGGATATTCCAACGATTCCCCGCTAGCGAATATGCTTATCAACGCCCGCTGGGCCCGCATTGCGGATGGTTCGGACGAAGTGCATTTGATGCGTATTGCCGACATGGTGATCCGTTCGTACAACGAAACGGGCTCGGTAAATCACGCGGTGGGTGATCTACCGTTATGACGAAGGCGGGATTGATTCGGGGAGATGGGACCTGAAACCTTGGATTGTCTTTTGGGGGAATGAACGGTGTTGCTTTTGAAGGAGAAAGACCATGCTTGAAGTGAACGATCAGAATCGTGTTCGCACGCTCACGTTGAATCGGCCGGAGGCCCTCAATGCTTTTAACAATCCGCAGTTCGACGAAGTCGCGGAAGCCTTTCTAGCTGCTCGCGAAGATGATGACGTTAGAGTCGTCGTTCTAACCGGGGCGGGGCGAGCGTTCAGCGCCGGTGCTGACCTTTCTGAAGCCGGTCGCACCGCGAAAGTTGTACACGGCTTCGGTGGCATGGCACACATCATTGCGGAGTTCCCTAAGCCCTTCGTGGTTGCGGTGAATGGACTAGGAGTTGGGGTGGGCGCGACGATCTGTGGACTTGCGGATTTTGCATTTATGGCGGAGAGCGCGCGGCTACGATGTCCATTTTCTGAGCTCGGCTTGGTCGCGGAAGCCGGCAGTACGTTGACGTTTCCGGCTTTGATGGGCCGGCAAAAAGCGGCGTGGATGTTGATGAGCTCGGAGTGGATGAGCGCGGAACAGTGCAGAGACATGGGTCTTGTGCTCGAGACATTTCCGGATGATGTATTTGCGGACGAGGTTCGTGAGCGAGCGGCGAAACTTGCAGCGCTTCCTCCCGGACCTCTTGCCGCGGCGAAACGGTTAATCAACGGGCCTGAAATTGAGCGCCTCAAATCGGTGATTGATGCTGAGAACGCCGAACTTGCCGGGCTCAGTGGCGGACCCGCCAATCTGGAAGCCGTGACCGCCTTTCGAGAAAAGAGATCGCCCGATTTTTCTGCACTTTAGGCGTGTCGCCGTTTGTGTTTCTCGAATTGATTCGCGAGTCAGGCCGCGGGGTGCCACAGAAGCGTGCGTATTTCCCCGAATTCACGGGGTAAACGCTGCCAGACTTCACCGCCGTCGTCGCTGCGGTACATTTGACCGAGATTCGTGCAGGTGAAAAGAAGGCTGGGATCGGCCGGATGGGTCGACACCATCCAAGGCGTGCTATTGGTTGGACCAGGTAAATTCGCGTCTTCCCATGACTCTCCCCAGTCGCGGCTTCGTAACAGCCGACCTTGAGACCCCGGAGGACCGTCGCCGTTGCAAAGGAATACGGTACCGTCGAGATCCGCGCGCGGCTTGATACCTCGGGTGTACTGCCACGGTGAATCGAGCTTGTTCCACTCCCAGTTGGCACCGTCATCCAAGCTTCGGTAGAGACCCACCGCGGTCGCCGCCAACAGTTTGCGTGTACCGGCATCGTCGATCACAGCGATGTCGTGTATGTCGGGAAACTTAAAACCGTTATCGAGCTTCTCCCAGGTGTCACCACCATCGCGGCTCCGATGAACCGCGTCGATTTCGACGCTGACCCAAATTGCGTCAGCCTCGAGAGGATCAAATCGAATGCGCGTGACGCGTGGTTTGCCAATAAACGGGCAGCTATCGACTAAATTAACTGGAAGTTCACGCCAGCGCTTACCACCGTCATCAGACCGAAACAATGCGCCAGGGTTGGTACCCATGAGGATGATGTTCGGATCATGGGGGGCCTGCGCGACGGACCATACACAGCGGCCATTTTCATCAGCCGGCGATGGTATGTGTTCGGCTTCACCGTCGACGCTTTGGCGTAGTAGACCGCGGTCTGAACCGGCTAAAACGACGCCGGGATCAAGATCGTGGCTACAAAGCGCCCAAATTCGATTTTCCGCATAAATGCCTTTGAAGGCGAAATCCCACGTGTCGCCAAGATCATCACTGCCCCACACGCCCCAACCCACGGTTCCGGCGTAGAGTTTCGTATTCATTGAAGCGTCCTCCTCTAGGCTCTTCAGGCTATAGTACCGCGGTCACCACGATCTCAAGAAACAATGACGTACGCCACGGGCCGTGAATATTACGATGCCGATAGCCACATTATGGAACTACCGAACTTTCTCACGGAGTTTGCGGATCCGCACATTCGCGAAAAATTGCCTGCCATTAGCTATGCCGCTTCTGCCGTGTCCGAGGAAGAGGCAGTAGAACTGATGCACCAAAACGGCCACTCCCAAGCCTATAAAACAGAGTTGCTTGCGCTGGGAGACGACATGATTCGAGGACCTAAGGAGATCCAAGCGTTGGGCGCATTTGACGGTGCGGATCGAGGCGCCGCCTTGGACGTACTCGGGTTTCAAAAACAACTGGTCTTTTCGACGCTATCGGCGGCATTGCCGATGTCCACGAGAGTAAAAATGGACGGCGAGTTGCAATACGGCGCGGCCCGGGCGCATAACCGCGCCATGCAGGCGTTTTGCAGTCATGACGACCGACTTCTGCCGGTACTCATTGTCCCCCTTGATCGTCCGGACCTGGCCGTCGAAGAACTTGATGCCTGCATGATGGAGGGTGGTGTAGGGGCAGTATGGATCCCTCACCGGCCGTGCGGTGGTCGTTCGCCCGGTCATCCGGAGATGGATCCTTTTTGGAACCGCCTGTCGGACGCCGGCATTCCTTTCGTGATTCACATTGGCGGCGTTTCGTATCAGCTAGATCCCGCCTGGCTCAATAATGGGGCGGACAAACCCGCGGACTGGTTAGGTGGTGGCGAAAATGTACGAGCGAAAGATATGACCGCGATTCACCATGCGGCGGAGCTTTTTATCAGTGCCTTGGTGCTTGATGGTGTCTTTGAGCGTTTTCCGAAGCTCCAAGGGGCGAGTGTGGAACTGGGTGCTGGTTGGGTTCCTTCCATGTTGAGTCGTCTCGACTGGACCGTTGATATCTGGAAGAAAACGGACCAATCGCTGCAACGTTTGACGCGCAAACCTTCTGAACAACTGGCGCAACAGTTTGGTTTTACCCCGTACGTTTACGAGAACGTTGGTGAACTCGTGGATCGATCCCAACCCGAACTCTATCTATTTTCCAGCGACTACCCCCACACAGAGGGGGGTCGTGATCCGATTGGTCGATTTCGACGGGCCCTGGATGGATACGACGAACACGTTCAAGAGTGCTTTTATGCGGGAAACTTCAAGAGGATATTCGCCGGGCCGAATCAGCCAATCGGGTAGATCGATTACAAGCGACGGGCAAACCAGACTTCTTCGGTCGGCCATTTGGTAGCCCAAGCCGGATCGGCCCAGCCGTAATTTGAGCCCGAGACGGCTGTCGGGGCGCCGAGTTCGAGCAGACGTTCCACGGTCAACCCATTCGCTCTTAGCAGCGCAATCCATTCCCCGTGGGGAAGATGAAACTCCACTTCATTCGACGAGAACTGCCACTCGGTCTGATATAGGCCTAGGTAAGGCCGCTGTAATTGTTCGGCAATGGGAGCATTCTCATCTTCTGCGTCAGGCACGCAACAAATGGCAAACGCGTGGTTTGTCATGAACACCAAATCCCCCCCAGGACGTAGCACTCTTGCGGCCTCTGGCACCCATCGGTAGGGATCAGCCCACAGCGAAGCGCCGTATTCAGATATGGCAAAGTCAAAACAAGCGTCACCGAACGGTAACGTCTCACCAAAACCTTCGATGAAATTGACGCCCAATTTGTGTTGCGCCTCTAGCCGCCTCGCTGTTTTTAGTTGGTTGGGGGTCGGGTCAATGCCTACCACCGAATGGGCACCTCGACGAGCCATCCACGAGGAAACGTAGCCCGCACCACAGCCAATTTCGATGCAACGTTTTCCGGTCAGATTCTTTGGTAATAGGTCGATATCACTGTCCGGTATGTGCCAAATACCCCAGCGTGGATTGTCGGATGCCCAACCCTCTTCGGCGGGTTTCACATATCGCGCGGCAAATCCTTGCCATGCGTCTCGATTGGTTATTTGGTGTGGTTTTAGTTTCATCGTTGAACACTGCGGTGGATCTCATCGATTCGATCCGCGAGAGCATTCAGCACGCCACTTAAGCCGACCACGGCGTCCGGAACAGCTGGGTAGCGTCGTTCTTCAATCGCTTCGCGGATCATAGGCAAGGTTTTTACTCCATAACCCGTGTAAAACCCTGGGGCATAGAGTTGATGACGGTACCAGGGACGACGCGGGAGCCCTTGATCTCTAAGGAATATTCGTTCGCTGGTGTAAAGAAGACGGTTAATTTTTTTGAGTTGACGCGCCTTCAAGTTGATCAAATCCGTGGAGTCCAGTACCGCGATCGACCGTTCAATCTTCGCGATCCCGTTGTGGAGGGGGGAGAAATTGAAGTGTGGCACAGGGTCGTGTCGGCGTGGTGCACGGAGAGATTTACGTGGATCCAAGGCCGCGGTATAGGCGCCCGTATCGATAAGAGCGTTGATCCGCGCTGTTTCTTTGCGTTGTGCTTCCGACAACTCTTCAATTTCAGCGACAAATTTCTTGATGTTGTCGAGCAGGCCACTGAAGTCAAAAGGCACGACCTGGGCGTTTGCGAGTCGCAAGGTCGCGCGACCAGTCAATTCCGCGAGGACGGTGCCGTAGACGTTGCCGGGATCAATGAATCGATGGAAATGTTCGTGCGTGTCGTAGAGGGTGTGGTAGCTGCCGCTGTCCGACTCACCACCGAAGCTAAGATTGGCCGAAGCAATCCCGAGGTGGTGGAGAAATGCGGTGTAGTCTGATCCAGACCCTAGTGCGGCGACCCGCAGGTCGC
>CAJWCW010000141.1 GCA_913030615.1 uncultured Gammaproteobacteria bacterium
TACTGGGCCGCCGCGCAAGCATTGCGCAGAACAAAACGTGCTGCCGAAGCAACCCAACTGCTCGAAGACTATCAGCGGTTCGAACCCAATCCGGCGGCAAAACTTGCAGGATTCTCATACAAACGCATGGGGCCTAAGGCCGAGGCATTGGCCGTGCCGACGCCGCCCAAAAGTCCCGCTGTTGTTCCAGACGGCGCACTCTTTAGCGAACCCCAACACCTTGACCCCAGGGACTGGGATGACACGACGCTAACGAGCGTTGACGTCAATGGAGATGTGCTTCCCGATCTTGTAGTAACCACGAACCAAGGCTCCACAATCTTTCTAGGAAACTCGAAAGGAGGCTTTACGAGCGTAGAAACTCATCCGGTCATGAATCAAACGGGAGCCGCACTCTGGGGCGACATCGATAACGACGGACTCGTCGACGTTGCCTTCTGCAACCCCAAGGGAATCCATCTCTGGCGTCAAGTCACCGCCTCGCAGTGGGATACCGTGGCGCTCAGTACTAACGAACCATGCACAGCGGGCGCTTTGTTTGATAGCGATCACGACGGGGACCTGGACCTCTTGGTTACTGGCCCAGCTGGTAATCTGTTGCTTTCCAACAATCGCGATGGAACCTTCCGATCAATAGCTGAAGACATCGGCATTCGCGGTCAGGGCGGCACGCAAATCCTCGCGACGGATCTTGATGCCGATCGCGATCTCGATCTCATCATTCTAGGCACCACTGACCACCACGACATCTGGCACAACGACCGGACCTGGCGATACGAGCCCGTATCCGAGTTGGTCGACCTGAGCAACAGCGCCATAAAGGCTCTCACCGTCGCAGACGTCGATGCCGATGGCTACAACGAAATTTACGCCTTGCAAAAGACCAACGGAATAGAGGTGTGGCAACACAACGGTTCGACGTGGCATCACGAAACGGTCGTCATGCCTTCGCAAACCACGCGCACATGGGACGAGCTGGCCTTCAACGACTTTGACGGCGACGGGCACCCGGATTTGTTGCTTTCGGGTCCCTCCGGCTTTGACGTCTTCGACGTCACGGGCGGTGTTTTTTTGTTCTCAAGCGATATTGAGAACGCATCGGCGATCGCTGTAACCCTGGAAACCCAGCGAGGACCCTCGGTCGTGGTCGCGGGAAAGACAGGACTCCACGTCTGGCACCCTGGTCCCGGGCGCCATCCTTTTCTCACATTGATCCCCACGGGAAAAAGCGATGCCCAACAAATGCGGTCTAATGCTTCCGGCATCGGTACTCGCATTAAAGTCCGCAGCGGCGGCCGCTGGTCAGTCCTGGACTCGCTAGATTCGCATTCGGGACCTGGCCAAAGCCTGAGCCCCATCAGCACGGGACTGGCCGGCGAGCACTCGGCCAATTTCGTGGCGTTGGAGTGGTCTGACGGCGTATCTCAAACGGAAAGCAATCTAAGCACAGACGAGCTTCACACGATGGCTGAAATGCAACGGCAACTCGCAAGTTGTCCCGTCGTTTTTGCCTGGGACGGATCTTCATATCAATTTGCGAGCGACGTACTCGGCGTTGGCGGACTAGGATTTCTTGCCGAACCCGGGGTATACGTTCCTCCGCGCCCTTTTGAACGGTACCTCATGCAATCGGATCAACTGCGTCCACGCGACGGTCGCTACCTCATTAAATTGACGGAGCCCATGGAAGAAGCCGCATTCCTCGACGCAGTATCGCTCCAGGTATACGACTTACCCAACGACTGGTCGCTCGCCCTCGACGAACGCATGGGTGTCGGTGATCCATTGGTCACCGGCCGTGCAATTACCTACCGGCATTCGGCTACACCTAGCCGTGTGACGAATCAACAGGGCAACGACGTCACGAATCTCGTGGACCGGCGAGACGCCCGCGCCCCTGACCCCGGTATGATCGACCATCGATTCATTGGCCTTTTAGCCGAGAATCAAGTGCTCACGGTCGAATTCGAAGAACCTATTAAAACCAACGGCGCCGTGTTGCTCGCGGATGGTTGGTTAGAGTACGGGTACTCTCAAACGGTGTTTGCGGCCTGGCAAGCTGGAAAACGATATCAGGCTCCCAGCCTCGAAGTTCGAGATCGCGACGGGATATGGCAACCACTACTAAAGGAGTTTGGGTACCCGGCCGGCATGCCGAAGCAAATGGCAGTTCCACTAACCAACTTGCCGTCCGGTACAACCGCGATTCGGCTCTCAACAAACATGGAAATATACTGGGATCGCCTACAGATCGTTTGGGAAGAGCCCCTTGATGACGCTACCTTCACCACGATCCAACCCGTCTCCGCGCGAATCGGGAAAGTCGGGTTTCCCGAACGTACGACTGGGGAGCAACGACTTCCTTATTATGACTACAACAAGCGCAGTCCGTACTGGGACACCAAGTATCAAGCGGGCTTTTATACAGCGCTCGGCGAGGCAAACGAGCTGATCGAAAAGGTCGATGGTGCACTGGCTATCATTGGTGGTGGTGAGGAAATTCATTTGGAGTTTCCGGCACTGGCACCCGCTCAGCCGGGTCATCGTCGCTACTTTGTTCTCGACTTCCGTGGCTACGCTAAAGACATGGACTTGTATACCGAACACGGTGAAACCATCGAGCCGCTGCCACGCAGCCAAGATTTGGATTCCCGCGCATTGGCCCACCGGAACCGATTGCACGAGCGCTACAATGTTCGTTTTCAGGCTGGCCTTTGACCCTTGATGCCACAATGTCCGACACAACCGTGCGGTCGATTCCCGCGGTGTCGCATATCCAGTCCTTTCATTAGCAGGATACGTCTTGCAAGCCGCTGAGGTCGTCAGCCCAGGACTACGTAAACTGCTGGTCGCCGTTTTAGTGATTTTTTCGCTGCTGGTGGTCGACTCCGTCTACCTCGCGACCGTCACCTTCTTGCAGTGGCTGAACGATGTCACGCTAGAAAACGCCGTCTATCAGACCGCGTTTCTAGCACACCTTGTCCTCGGCATTGTCATTATCGTCCCATCCATCGTGTACGCGATCCTCCACCTACGACGCGCCATCGATCGACCTAATCGCATTGCCGTGCGTCTTGGACTCGCACTTTTCGTCACGCTGGTGGTTCTATTAATCACCGGCATCGCCCTAACCCGGGGCTTGCCTATCGTTGAAATACGACATCCACTTGGCCGCGAAAGCCTTTACTGGTTGCACGTTATCGCGCCGTTAATTGTTGCCTGGCTCTTTATCCTGCACCGCTTGGCAGGGTCGCGCATTCGGTGGGGAACAGGGATAGGCATTGGCGTGGCAAGCATCGGGCTCAGCGTGGTGGGCGTATGGGTGAGCGAAACGCAGCGTGACGAGCGTATGCTCGCCCCAGAACCGTATTTCTTTCCCTCACTTGCCCGACCGGCCGATGGGCGATTCATCGACGCGACCGATCTGATGCGCGACGAATACTGCGCCGGATGCCACCAAGATATTCATGCGCAGTGGCAATATAGTGCTCATCGGTTCGCCTCATTTAATAATCCCGCCTATCTATTTTCAGTGCGCAACACACGCCAAATGGCCCTGGCGCGCGACGGTGACGTTCGCGCCGCTCGGTTTTGCGCGGGATGCCACGATCCAGTCCCGCTCTTTTCTGGCGCCTTCGACGACCCCGACTTTGACGACGTAAAGCACCCAACGGCCGACGCGGGCATTACCTGCGTCGCATGCCATGCCATCGAACAATTGAATAGTCCACGCGGAAATGCCGATTACCTAATCAGCGCGCCCGAACACTATCCTTTCGCCTTTTCAGACGACCCAAGGTTAGTGTGGCTGAACGGCATCCTTATTAAAGGGAAGCCGTCGTTCCATAAAAAGACCTTCCTAAAACCACTCCACAAAAGCGCTGAATTTTGTGGGACATGTCATAAAGTTCATCTACCGGAGGAACTCAACCATTACCGTTGGCTGCGGGGCCAAAATCATTACGACTCGTATCTACTGAGCGGAGTCTCGGGACACGGTGTCGCAAGCTTCTATTACCCTGATCAAGCGGTCGACAGTTGCAACGAGTGCCACATGCCGTTAACGCCTTCCGCGGATTTCGGAGCAAAACCTGATGCGCTGACGGGCACCATGGCGATTCACGGTCACCATTTTCCTGCTGCCAACACCGCGATACCGCACCTACTCGACATGCCTCCGGGCGTGAATGAAAAACATCGATCGATTCTGAAAAACTCGCTTCGGGTCGATGTCTTTGCAGTTCGCGAAGGTGTCAACATTGAGGTACCCGTGGATGACGCCATACGCCCAAGCATTCCGATGCTCAAACCAGGGTCGACGTATCTCATCGACATCGTGATCCGAACACTGACGCTCGGGCATCTATTTTCTGAGGGGACCGCCGATTCGAATCAGATCTGGCTCGACGTGGTCGCGACGACTGAGGGCAAGACCATCGGTCGCAGCGGTGCCCTTCGCGATAGCGACGGTGGACTCGATCCATGGTCGCACTTTGTTAACGCCTATGTCCTCGATCGTCGGGGCACACGGATCGATCGCCGCAACGCCGAAGACATTTTCACCAAACTCTACGATCATCAAATCCCACCAGGCGCTGCGGACGTGGTTCAGTATCGTCTCGAAATTCCCGCGTCCGTGACCTCCCCCATCGAGCTCACAGCACGTTTGCAGTATCGAAAATTTGATACCGGATACCTCCGCGCTTTCCTCGGAGACTCGTTCATCCGTAATGACCTTCCAATAACAACGATCGCCGAAGACCGCGTAGTGTTTCCGAACACTGAAGCCCGGCAAACGGATTCTCCGGCCATACCGGAATGGCAGCGTTGGAATGACTACGGTATTGGGTTGTTGCGCAAACCAGATCGTGGACAACTTCGGCAAGCAGAAGCCGCCTTTCGTCGGGTGATCAAACTCAATCGTCCTGAAGGTGCGCTGAATTTGGCTCGTGTACTCCTTCGCGAGGGTCGGTTGGACGAAGCCGTCGACGCATTGCAAGCGGCCAGCACCCAAGGGGCGTACCCATGGTCCGTCGATTGGTTCGGTGGATTGGTGGATCTCCAGAACGGTAATTTAGATGCCGCTATCGACGCTTTTAACGCTCTTATTCAAACCAATTACCCCGAAGCCAAAACGCGGGGGTTCGATTTTTCATTGGACTACAGACTTCAGAACACATTGGCGCAAACTTTATTCGAGCGTTCAAAATTGGCCACCGCCGACCGCGCGGAAATTTCGTGGTTGGACCAAGCCGCCGCTCACTATCAACAAACGCTTCGTATCGACCCCGAAAACGTGACCGCCCATTACGGTCTCGCCCAAGTCTACGCCCGTCTTGATCGTTCGACTCAGGCCGAAAAACACCGCCAACTTCACGAGAAGTATCGACGTGACGACAACGCCCACGATCTCGCCTTAGCGTCGGCTCGAAGGAGCGATCCGGCCGCTAACCACGCTTCAGAGGCTGTGGTGATCTACGAGTTGCAACGTCGCGGAGCATACGGTTTGCCGATCGACCCATGAGTGATACCGAACGCGACGAAGCACGCATTCGACAAGCTTTCCGACGATCACTCATCGCGATCGCCGCCGTCATCGTCGTCGGACTTCTTGTTCTCCTGGGGAAGCGCTTCAACCAACCAGCCCCGGAACCGATCGAGCACCGCGAAACGACCGGGCCAAGCAGTATCAAGCGCGATACCCTGAGCACACCAGACCTCGTCTTCACGGACATCTCCTCGTCCGCAGGCCTCGACTTTTCACACGTCAACGGTGCCTACGGCGAACGCCTCCTGCCCGAGACCATGGGTGGGGGCGTTGCTTTCCTTGACTTTGACAACGACGGTCATCAAGACATCGTCCTCGTGAATTCGAATAACTGGCCGTGGCACGCGACGCCGGGACCATCGCCTCGCTCACGTCTCTATAGGAAC
>CAJWCW010000142.1 GCA_913030615.1 uncultured Gammaproteobacteria bacterium
CGAACCTCGACCTCACCGTCCTCAATCTGCGGTGGATTGAACGGCTTCGACCACTTTTCCAGGAAGGTATCGATGGGGCGTGACGACTCCTGCTCCCAATCTTCGTAGAGCAATTGACGCGCGATGATTTCGCCGCCAAGAGCGTATTCTCGGAGTTGCGCTTGCTCGAATAGTTGTCGGCTGGCTGCAACCGTGAGGCTGTGGTGCGTCATTAAGTGGTACGCGAGAGCGCTCACCACCGCAACGATAAGCAACACGCTAACGAGAGCTACGCCATGATTGCGTCCATGGATCATCAATCCTCCACCTCTTCTTCCACCTTTCCCTCAACGGTTTCCGTACTCGTCTTAGAAAGAACGTCCGCCTCGACCGGGACCTCCCACAAACGTTGGATCTCACCAAAAACCTCAGAATCGACTGTCAGTCGTATTGCTACCAACTGTCGCTCGGGATCGTCATCGTATTCCGGAGATAATGGCCAATAGAGATACTCGGCACCCGACAGATCAACGGCCCGAAATTCCGCATTCAATAAATCACTCAAAAGCAACTGTTCCAATGGTTGGGTCGTGGGTGCGCGGTCAAGCACCGGCCAGAATATCCGATACAGATCGGAACCTCGTAGTTCGTACCCGACTCTCTGAAGCTCAGTTCTCGCCGCACCCGTTGGGTTAACCCACCCATTCCGTGTCAATTCGATCAATTCATGACCACCAATCTCAAGCGGCAAACCGGCGTCGCCGAGCTCGTCGCGTACGTAACGAAAGGAAACCTGCTCAATATCACGTCGGAGTATTTCGAACGCTCGCTGCAATTCGGTCAATTCCTTACCTCGCTCGGTGACGCGCTCCGTCGTATCCATCATCCGAACAACCAGCTGGCTCGACATAATCCCAATCACGGAGAACACACTCAGTGCGACCAACATTTCGAGCAAAGTAAAGCCACGTGACGACATCAATATCGCCCGACAAACGCAGTAATGCGATCGACCGGTCCAACTTCGACACCGTCGTCAATGAGATACACGACCAGTTCGACCCGACGTACCCATGGATGCGTTGTTTGTCGAATTTCCGTATCCACCTCCCACACTCGGTCACCTAGGATCTTACGTTCCCGCAGCGAACTGAGTCGTATGGGTGTGTCTTTGCCTCGCTGCTCCAAACGTATCTTGGTCAAGTGATTCAACATCACCCAGTGGCCCAGCGTGCGCCGTTCCAATCCATGCAGCTGAACCGCAGCATCGCCACCGCGCGAATAAACACTCGTTGCCACAATGGCTAGGATCGCGAGAGCGACCATCAATTCGAGCAACGAAAATCCCCTCGCCTTCACGAACCTAATCGCAGAGATACCGTGGCTTCTAGCCATTAGTCACGCTCCCCTAACGCCGTAATCCGTGTTCTCTGAATACCGTCAGAGAATACTGTCCAACCCGTCGCTCCCCAATCAGGGATCCAATGCGCTTCAAACGGGGTTTGTTCACCACTCGCATAAATCACGATATGCGGCGCGCGACGAAGAGATACCGAGGACGACAAGTCCACCAAACCGGAATCGGCCGCGGGCGCGGACGGTCCGTCCACGCTGAGGGTAGTACCCGCGTCGAGGTCATACCGACCAAACGGCCGTATCTCCGTCTCATACCAAGTTTCTTCAGACTCGTCGTAAATGGTAAAGGCATACGAATCCACATCGACGTAGATACCCCAAGTTTCATTACGGGCCAGTGATTCCTGGCGCGCGAGCTCGATGGCGGTGGCCATCCGTTGCGCGGCGGTTTTGAGGCGCTGCTCCCGATCGGATCCAAAAAACGATAGGACGACGGTTCCCATCAGAACGCTAATGATGACCACCACTAGCAGGAGTTCAAGAAGTGAGAATCCTTTGTGCTTGGACGATCGAACTTTGATTGAATACGTTACCGTTGGCTTACAAGTCCTTGTAGAAAATGTCCGCCGCAATGTCTTCACCCCCTTCCTGACCATCCGCCCCGAGCGAGTACAGGTCGAATTGGCGCCCGCTGTTGATGTAGAGGTAAGCAGTACCCCATTGGTCAGTAGTCAACTTCCTTAAATACGGTTCCGGCCCCCAACTACGTGGTTCGGGGAACCCGGCCGGTTTATTGACCAAGGCCTCAAGGCCTTGCTCGGTCGACGGGTAGTGCGAATTATCGAGACGATAGAGATCGAGCGCCGTCCCGATGGCACGTATATCGTTTTGGGCCGCCATGACCCGTGCTTCGTCACCGCGCCCCAATATGTTTGGAACCAGGAGACTAGCCAACAAGCCGATAATGACGACCACCACCATGATTTCAATGAGTGTAAAACCGCCTTGCCTGTTGCACGGGCGACGACGAGATTTCTGTTTGCGCATCACATCACCAAAGTGTTCATGTTGAGTATGGGTAACAAAATCGCCATCACAATAAGGAGAACGACGGCCGCCATCACTAATAACATAAGCGGTTCGAACAAGCGTACCAGCGTTGTCACAATCCGCTCCAGTTCTTGTTGCTGATAATCCGCCACCTTCGCCAGCATGACGTCGAGCTCCCCGCTGGATTCACCGCTTGCGATCATGTGCAGAAACATGGACGGGAAGCTTCCCGTCGATTCGAGCGCGGCTCGTAGACTTGATCCTTCCGTTACACGCTGAACCGCATCAGATAAGCGTAGCTTCATCCATTCATTGCTGACGACTTCGGATGCAATCGTCATCGCATCCACCAACGGAACGCCACTTGAACTTAGGATGGACAGCGTGCTCGCGTACCGAGCAGCATTTGACCCGCTTACGATTCGTCCGATAAATGGGATGCGCACAGTGCGTCGGTCCCAGCTTTGACGGATATCAGGCCGTGCAAGGAGCCATCTGACGCCAAATAGCGCGGCGATAATAACGAGGGCAATCCAAACGAAGTAGGCGCGTACAAAGCTACTGAGTCCAATGAGCGCACTCGTGATGAAGGGTAACTCGGCGTCCGTGTTGTCAAACACGCGAACAATTTCCGGAACCACAAACACCATCAGACCGCCAACAATAAAAAATGCGACGACGAGAAGGAGGATGGGGTAGAACATGGCCATCTCAACATTACGCCGAGCTTCGAACCGCTGCTCCGTATAGGTCGCCAAATTATTAAGGATCGTATCGAGGTGACCGGATTGTTCACCCGACGCTACCGTCGAGCGAAACATACTCGCAAACGTCGATGGAAATTCCGCCAGTGCAGACGCAAGCGATTGTCCTTCCAAGACTCGGCTCCGCACCGTCATGATCATTGAGGTCACTCGCCGACGCTCGGTCTGTTGGGCAACGGCGGATAACGCCTCCTCAATCGGCAGACCGGCCGCAATCAACGTCGCCAATTGACGGGTAAACATGGCGAGACCCAATTGCGACATACCCAGTCGAAACGAAAAACGTTCGAGACCCTTTTTCGTTCCTTGGTTCGTGGCAACCACTTCGAGCGGCGACAGACCCTGATCCCTTAGCGTCTGGCGTACGTGACGTCCGCTATCGCCTTCAACAACACCTTTTCGGCGACGCCCATTCGGGTCAAGGGCAAGGTATTCAAACGCAGGCATTGCCTATTCTTCCAACGTGACGCGTAGAACTTCCTGGATCGTCGTATCGCCAGAGAGTACTTTCTGGCGTCCGTCGTCTTGGATCGTTGGCGCGTCGCCTCTGACATGATCAACCATCACCTGCTCGGACGCCTGATCATGAATCAGCTGGCGCAGATGGTCGTCGACAACGACCAACTCATAGATGCCCGTGCGGCCTTTATAGCCCGTATGTGCGCACGCGTCGCAACCGTTCGGTTGGTAAATAACCGCATCCGCGTTCGAACCAAGAAATTCCCTCTCCGAGGCATCGGCAACATGAACCACCTTGCACTCGGGACACAATACCCGTACCAGTCGTTGCGAAAGCACACCAACCAAACTCGTCGCGAGAAGAAACGGCTCGATGCCCATATCCACTAATCGGGTGACGGCTCCGACGGCACTGTTGGTATGCAACGTTGACATAACGAGGTGCCCCGTAAGGCTTGCCTGTATCGACACTTCCGAGGTTTCCAAATCACGGATCTCACCCACCAAGACCACATCAGGGTCCTGTCGTAGGATCGCGCGCAAGCCCCGCGCAAAGGTCATGTCAGCTCGAGCGTTCACCTGGGTCTGACCGATGCCCGGCAAGTTGTATTCGATCGGATCTTCGACCGTCAAAATATTGATCGTATCGGCGTTCAGTTCTGCCAAGGACGCGTAAAGGGTCGTTGTCTTTCCCGACCCTGTCGGACCCGTGACCAAGAAAATACCATGCGGTTTGGCGACGATCCCTTGTAGCCGCTGCAACGTCGTCGCATCCATCCCCAACTTCTGTAATTCAAGTCGTCCCGCCTCTTTATCGAGCAAGCGCAACACAACCCGCTCCCCATTGCCCGTGGGTAGCGTAGAAACACGCAGGTCGATCTCTCGACCTCCTAGACGCAAAGGTATACGACCGTCTTGTGGTATGCGTTTTTCAGCGATATCGAGTTTCGCCATCACCTTGATTCGTGACACCAACAACGGCGCCAGTGCACGTCGCGGCTGGACAACTTCACGCAACACCCCATCGACTCGGAACCGAACCTGCAAAACCTTTTCAAAGGTTTCGATGTGGACATCGGATGCGTTTTCTCGGACGGCCTGTGTCAACAACGCATTGATAAGTCGGATAATGGGCGCATCGTCTTCGCGTTCGAGCAGATCCTCGGTTTCCGGCAGCGCATCCGCGAGCCTCGCAAGATCAAGTTCATCGTCAATATCCTCGACCATTTGCCGCGCTTGGGATCCGTCGCGCGCATAAACTCGGCCCAACAGTTGGTCGAATTCCTCATCACCAACATTCTCAAGAACAAATCCGCGACCCGCGAATCGCCGAAGCTCGGCCATTGTCGTCAAATCGGGTTTCGACCGACACGCTACGGTCAATCTTTCGTCAACATTTGACGGCGTATGAGTAATCACCACACCGAAGCGCCGTGCAAACGTGTACGGGAGAAGCTCAGCTTCGTCGTCTTCGAGTTTCAATTCGAATCCAGTACCCGCTGTTTCTATATCTATCGCCGTTAGTTCGCTAGTCGGCGCATCATTTGCCGCCACGGCCTTCTCGATGTCGAAAAAACATCACCAATCATACCAGTGCAAGTCCGACGACGACCCTAATCTCACGGTCTGTTATTGGCCCGATGACGTATCCTCGACCACGAATTGACATAACACGTTGACAAAACCAGCAGACGCTGCGAACTTACCGCTCCCAAGGGGGTTCCGCCTTGGAATTCGTCGGTAGCCACATCCTTTCTGTCGATCAGTTCGACCGGTCTGATATTGAGCAAATTTTTGCCGTCGCCGACGATATGGAACCTTACGCTCACCGCACACGCATCACGAGGGTGCTCCAGGGCGCGATTCTGTCCAACATGTTTTTTGAGGCGAGCACGCGTACCCGAGTTTCATTCGGCTGCGCGTTTAATTTACTCGGTGGCGAAGTCAGAGAAACCACCGAAATTAAATCGTCGGCAATCGCGAAGGGGGAATCGCTTCACGACATGGCGCGGGTGCTATCCGGGTACAGCGACGTGATCGTCATGCGTCACCCAACCGCGGGTTCGGTGAAAGAATTTGCGGAAGCCTCACGTGTACCGGTCATCAACGGCGGCGATGGGTCGAATGAACACCCCACTCAAGCCCTCCTCGATCTTTACACGATCCGCAAGGAGCTTGCCGATCGGGGTGATCATATTGACGGGCTTCGCATCGCCGTTGTGGGCGATCTCCGGCACGGGCGCGCGGTCCATTCCTTACTGAAACTTCTTGCACTTTTCGACAACGTCACGGTCAATCTAGTTTCGCCGCCTGATCTGAC
>CAJWCW010000143.1 GCA_913030615.1 uncultured Gammaproteobacteria bacterium
ATCCTAGCGTTACTGTTCAAACATCGCCTGAGATTGTTCGATGAAACTGGGGCACCGCTGCGTCCCGCGGCCATTCTTGGTCACATGAACGAAGTCCTGGTGAATGAAATCTCGGCGCCCGGCGTCTTTGTGACCGCAATTTTCTGTCTTTTGGACATCGAAAATGGCGAATTGATTGCTGCGAGTGCGGGTCATCCGCCTCTCCTGGTTCATGAGGCGCATGGCCGTGTGAGGATGTTTGAACATACCGGGCCGGCATTGGGTTTGTATGGGAATGCCGTATTCGCAGAGCGAGAAATTCTTGTTAAGGAGGCCGATCGAGTTCTCCTGTACACCGATGGCGTGTTCAATACGACGGAAAAGCGACCGCTCGACCAAAGTCAACTTATTCACGAGCTTCAATCGATCGACGATCGATCATTCGTACTGGAGCGTATTCTCAATAAAGCTAGGGGTGATCAACCGTTGGCTGTTCAAGATGATCTGACGTTGTTGTTGCTTGAGGCCAGCTCGGGCATCAGTCGATTTGACCACAGAACGAACTTTGCAGACGCAGACATGTCGGCGAGTAGCTTGGATACCAATATCTCGCGCATCAGCCAAGCGGAAGCCAAAGGGTTCACCGTTTTGGTGCTTGAAGGACGGATGACGTGGGAATATAGCCAACCCTTCTTCGATGCTGTGATTGGTTCCATCGAGCGTGGTTTTGGAGTCATCGTTGACCTGTCTCGATGCATTCACATGGATAGTGCGGTTCTTGGCACGCTTCACGAACTCGTCGAGAGCGCACAAAAGAGTGTTGCCGATTCGAAAGTTAAGATCCAGGATGCGTCACATTCTCTTGTACGAACGTTCGCCGAATTAGGGATGGACAGCGTCCTTCGAAGCATACAAATGCAGTCAATCGCAGTTCCAAAGACACGGGCTACCGTTGAGGCTTCTGACGGCAATCTCCGTCGTCAACAGATGAGGCTTCTCAAAGCGCACGAGGTATTGGCAAGTCTCAATGACACAAATCGGGACCAATTCGCTTTGGTTGTCGACGATCTTCGTGAACATTTAACGTATTCAAGTGGGATGACGAGTCCCCGCTAACGTTTTCGATATCCGAGCGGTAACGTCTCGGCCACCAAACCGGTGGTAGGCTGTGCACGGGGAGGAACGTGCATGTCGACAGCTGACGCATCTATCGCTCGTGCCGCACTTGATGACCTGTTGGCGATTGCGGGACTCAATGCCGACGATATAGAGATCCAGGCTGAGGATCTCGCGCTCGATACGCGTATCCGTGCAACGGAGGCCGCCGTCGCTGCGCTCGGCGCGGGCGGCTATATCGCTTCACGCTTCATCGGCGATAGCGCGGTGCGGGTTGCCACACGCCACGTCGAAGCCTCGTTGCAAAGTTACGCACACGTGAAGTTTGAAGATCCCGACCGTGCCCCAGGACGGAATATGGCCGCCGCGCAACGGGCGACAATCGCGGGATTCCATCAAACAGGTGACGGCCGTTGGATGTATATCCATCCGGGCTTTGCCCACAACACCGAGTCGTTGCTTGAGCTACTCGGCCACCCCCGCAACGAGGACGAGTCGAGACGAGTTGTTGCCAGCTGGGAAGCGCCACAGTTGGAGCGTGAAATCATGCGTCGCGGTTTGTGTAGTGCCATGCTGCGCGATCCTGAAGAATGGGACACATCGCCCATGGGGCGGATCCTGAATTCGCGCCCGGTCGTGGAAATCATCCAAGTGGGAGATGCTGACCCACGCCCTGTGGGGTCGGGGCCCCGACCATTGTCCGACTACAAGGTGCTGGACCTCACGCGGGTGCTCGCCGGACCTACGTGCGCTCGGACTCTAGCTTCCTACGGTGCGCGGGTTATTCGCATTAGCGCGCAAGACTTGCCCCATGTACCGCTATTTGTCGCCGAGACGGGGTTCGGTAAAAGATCGGCCCATATCGATCTTAAATCGGACTCCGGTCGGTCGAAGATGCGTGAGCTCATCGGCGAGGCCGACGTTTTCTCGCAGGGATACCGCACCGGCGCGCTGGAGCGCCAGGGTTTTGGCGTCGCCGACGTCGTGAGGGAAAAGCCAGGCATCGTATATATATCGATTAACTGTTACGGACACGAGGGGCCGTGGCGCAGTGTGCCCGGTTGGGAGCAACTGGCGCAGACCGTGACCGGCATGGCTTCTCTGCATGGGAACTACCACAACGATGGAAGACCCGAGCTGCAGCCCGCGGCCGTAACCGATTACACCACGGGCTATCTTGCCGCATACGGCGCGTTGGCGGCCTTGCTACGTCAACGCGAGCAGGGCGGGAGCTATTGGGTTCGCGTCTCTTTGGCGCGCACCGGTGTATGGATGCGCGGTCTGGGTTTGCGCGAAGCAACGACGTACCGACCTTTCGATGACGAGGAGATTAGGAGTTACCGAGCTGTAGCTCAGACTGAATGGGGCGCCATGCACCATCTGCGACCCGCGGTCGAGCTCTCCAACACCGAAGTGCTCTGGAAGCAGCCACCCGTATCGCTTGGCAGCCACGCACCCGCCTTCACTGGTTGAGTACGGCGTCCGTATAACTGTCGATGCCTCTTCGGCGCTCACCAAGCACGTCAGTCAATCGTCCAAGCGCCAGATAGGGTCGAGCGTTTGCTCTTCGGCCGCTCTCGTTGCTGGTACGACCGGTGCAGTGTGACCAAGATGTGCACTACTCGTTTGGTGTCTTGCGACGGCGTGATAATCTCTGGACGGGAAGAAAAGGGAAGTGAATAGAGGACGATGCCGGGACCGGTTGCCAGCGGAAACCATTCATACGTGTTCGCATTTGGTGCTCGTACAGATGGCGGTGCGGAGATGCGTGAACTTCTCGGCGGAAAGGGCGCGAATCTTGCCGAATTGGCTAAGATTGGGCTGCCGGTTCCGCCTGGATTTACCCTTGCCACGGAGGTCTGTAATTACTTCTACGAGCATGCGGGGAAGTACCCGGATACGTTGCGTGACCAAGTATCTACCGCGCTGAAAGAGCTGGAAGACCAAATTGGCAAGCAGTTCGGTGATCCAAGTAACCCACTCTTAATTTCGGTTCGATCCGGGGCGCGAGAGTCCATGCCGGGGATGATGGACACCATCTTGAACCTCGGGCTCAACGATGAAACCGTCGAGGGTTTGGCGAGGGCGACTGGGAGTCGTTCCTTTGCTTTCGATTGTTATCGCCGGTTCATCCATATGTACGGAGATGTGGTTCTCGGTGTCAAAGCCGATGGAGAAACCGAAGAAGAACCCTTCGATTTAATTTATCGATCCGAGGCTATTCCAGGCCGAGACATCGATTTTGTTCGGCTCACTGAGCGCTACAAGAAACTCATACTCGAACGTACTCGCACACCGTTTCCGCAGAATACTGCAGATCAACTCTGGGGGGCCATCAGCGCTGTTTTCGGCTCATGGCGAAATGATCGGGCGATTTTGTATCGACAACGTTATGGGATACCTGCGTCTTGGGGCACCGCTGTCAACATCCAGGCTATGGTGTTCGGAAACCTGGGGGAGAACAGTGCAACTGGAGTAGCGTTTACCCGCGACCCAGCAACGGGCGAAAACGTGCTTTACGGCGAGTATCTACTCGATGCACAGGGAGAAGATGTGGTGGCCGGGGTTCGAACCCCCAAGAATATCGCGGAGATGGTTACCGAGATGCCCGAGAGTTTCGAAGAATTGTTGCAGACCAGGGACAGGCTCGAACAACATTTTCGCGATATGCAAGATTTTGAATTCACGATTGAAAGTGGCAAGTTTTATCTGTTGCAAACACGAAACGGAAAACGGACCGGTCAAGCGGCCGTTCGCATTGCGGTGGAAATGCATCAAGACGGCCTGATGGATGACCGCAACGCATTATTAAAGGTGCCCGCCGAATCGATTGATTCTTTGCTGGTACCGATTTTCGATCCGCTGTCTCTGAAGGCTAGCGAAGCCGTTGCTCACGGACTTCCGGCTGGCCCGGGTGCGGCATCGGGGAAAATTATGTTCTCTTCCGATTCGGCGTGTCGTGCGGCGGAACGTGGCGAAAAAGTTGTGTTGTGTCGTACCGAAACGTCTCCAGACGATCTCAAAGGCATGCTTGCTTCTGAGGGTATTCTCACAGCTAGAGGGGGCGTGTCGTCCCACGCTGCACTCGTTGCCCGTCAGTTGGGTAAGGTATGTATCTGCGGCGCAGCGGATGTAACGATGAATTACGAGGAGCGCTCGCTCTTCGTCGAATCGAGTCGCGGAAAACGAGTCGTTATGCGCGAAGGTGACGACATCTCGTTGGATGGATCCACTGGAGCGATTTATGAGGGATCCATTCAAACTACCGATTCCGATGTCCACCAGGTACTGATGGGACGTCTTGAGACCGATGCGAGCGAAAATTTCCATTTGTTTGAGACGTTGATGGCTTGGGCAGATCGGCATCGCACTCTGAAGATCCGTACTAATGCGGACACTCCTGATATGGCGGAACAAGCGATGACACTGGGAGCCGAGGGAATCGGATTGTGTCGTACTGAGCATATGTTTTTTGCCGAAGATCGTATCGATCACATGCGTAAGATGATTCTTGCGGCGAACGAGGAACAGCGACGAGAAGCGCTCGCCGAGTTGCTTCCTTTCCAACGCAGAGATTTTTTTGGCTTATTCAGAGCAATGGCGGGCCGGCCAGTGACGATCCGATTGCTCGATCCGCCTTTGAATGAATTTCTGCCTCAAGACGAGGACGTTCAGCGCGCATTGGCGGAACGGCTGGACATGGACGTCGGTTTCGTCGTCGATCGCATCGAAGCAATCCACGAACAAAATCCCATGCTTGGTTGCCGTGGCTGTCGGCTGGGCATTCTGTATCCGGAAATCACTGAAATGCAGACCACTGCAATCTTTGAAGCCGTCGCAGAGCTCAGTAAAGACGACGATGCGTTGATAGTACGGCCCGAAATTATGGTGCCGTTAGTCGGATTTCGGTCTGAGCTCGCGGATCAAGTCGCCATTGTCCGGCGCGTGGCAGACGAGGTTATGCGGTCGAAAGGTGTAAAGATAGGGTACGAGGTTGGCACTATGATTGAAGTTCCAAGAGCTGCAATCACGGCAGATGAGATTGCTTCGGAAGCCGAATTCTTTAGCTTTGGGACCAATGACTTGACTCAGATGGCGCTTGGATTGAGCCGGGACGATATGGGTTCTTTCTTCGATTGCTATACCAATAAAGAAATTTATAGTGGTAATCCATTTTCCACCATCGATGAAGTAGGTGTAGGTCGGCTGATCGAAGAGGCCGTGCAACGGGGCCGAGCCACGCGTGCGGACATAAAGCTTGGCATCTGTGGCGAGCACGGCGGTGACCCTGCATCGATCGCGTTTTGTCACCGTGTCGGACTGGACTATGTCAGCTGCTCACCCTTTCGGGTGCCTGTGGCGAGATTGGCGGCTGCACAAGCGGCTTTACGCGACCCGTAGACAAAGGCTTGCAGCTCGGACATCGCTGCCTTAGTGTGCGTTCCCCGGTTAAAGAACGGGTCTGACAAGAGGACGCATAGCGCATGAGTAATCAAACAAAGTTTTATATCAATGGCGAGTGGGTGGAACCGTCGACGACTGACACGTTGGACGTGATCAACCCCGCGACGGAACAGGCAATCGGCCCCGTTGCAATGGGTGGTCTTGCGGACGTGGACAGGGCGGTGGATGCGGCTGCGGGGGCTTTCGAAACGTTTTCCCAGTCGTCTAAAGAAGATCGGGTAGCGCTTCTGGAGCGAATCATTGCCGCCTACATGGGTCGTATGGATGAAGTAGCTGCGGCGATTAGTGAGGAAATGGGGGCTCCATTGGGGCTTGCAAAAGCAGCCCAAG
>CAJWCW010000144.1 GCA_913030615.1 uncultured Gammaproteobacteria bacterium
GATGCGGGGTGGAGCAGTCTGGTAGCTCGTCGGGCTCATAACCCGAAGGTCGTGGGTTCAAATCCTGCCCCCGCTACCAACGCGGTAGGGTCCCAGATTGGGGCCTTTCGTTGGGCATGGAGTTAATGCTCCGATAACGGTGTCGTGGGCAAGGGCACGTCGTGTCAGGAGGGTGCGGCTTGCTCTAGGGTAATGGGCGTAAGCCCATTTTTTGTGAGTGGGATCAGGACAGCTAGTGAATAGACGAGCCAGAGACATAGAGCAGCTAATCGAGCCAACCGTCGGCGCGATGGGTTATGAGCTATGGGGAATTGATTCCAATGGCAATAGCGCACATGAAAAACTCTGCGTATACATAGATTCTGACTCGGGAATTGCGGTAGATGACTGCGAGGCTGTAAGCCGGCAATTAAGCAGCCTCCTCGACGTTGACGACTCATTCAACAACTCGTATACGCTCGAGGTTTCCTCGCCGGGGTTAGATCGGATCTTATTTAAAGATAAACAATTCCAGATGCATATTGGTCAACAGGTGAATGTTCGAATGGAAGTTCCGCTCGATGGTCGACGACGAGTCGAAGGTTTACTCGTTGGGGTCGAGGATAGTGAGCTGGTAGTAACCGCGGACAATGAAGAGTATTTAATTCCGCTTGAGCAGGTACGACGGGCACGCGTCGTACCCCAATTTGATTAGGGTTATCTCTAATGCTGACTAAAGACATACTTGGTGCTGTAGATTCGGTCTCGAACGAAAAAGGGGTACCCAAAGAAGTTGTTTGCGATGCGATCGAGGTAGCGCTAGCGACCGCAACAAAAAAGCGGCGCCGAGACGATGCTGAATTTCGAGTATCAATCGACTGGGAGACTGGTGATTACGAAACCTTTAGGACGTGGTTGGTGGTGGATCCAGCCGAGATAGATGAAGATGAAGAACTCCCCTTTAACCCTGATGCCCAGCTGACGCCGGACGAAGCGAAAGAAAAAGACCCTAGTCTCGGGATTGGTGACGTTTGGGAGGAACCAGCTGAATCAGTCGCGTTTGGTCGAATTGTTGCTCAGACTGCTCGTCAGGTAATACTGCAAAAAGTTCGGGAAGCCGAGCGCGAACAGGTTATTCGAGAGTATTTACCGAAGGTTGGCGAGCTAGTAAGCGGGATCGTAAAAAAAACGTCGCGTGATTCAGTTATCGTCGATCTCGGTAATAATGCCGAGGCTGTTTTACTTCGAGAACACCTAATCCCACGAGAAACGTTTCGCATCGGCGATCGTATGCGCGCATTCCTGCTAGAGGTGCTGCCGGAAGCCCGCGGTCCGCAAATCATTTTGACGAGAACTTTGCCGGCGATGCTTGTAGAACTATTCAAGCTTGAAGTACCTGAAATCGCTGAAGACGTAATCGAGATTCGTGGATCGGCGAGAGATCCTGGCTCACGAGCTAAAATAGCGGTTACGACTAACGATGGACGAATAGATGCGGTTGGAGCTTGCGTCGGCATGCGTGGTTCCCGGGTGCAGGCTGTTTCTGGAGAGTTGGCGGGGGAAAGGGTTGATGTGGTTTTGTGGGACGAGAATCCCGCGCAACTAGTTATTAACGCCATGAGTCCAGCGGAAGTTGCATCAATTGTTATGGATGAGGATGCGCATTCTATGGATATAGCTGTTGCGGAAGACAATCTTGCCCAAGCGATTGGGCGGGGCGGCCAGAACGTCAGGCTTGCTAGCGAACTGACGGGATGGAAACTAAACATCATGACCGAAGATGAAGCGACACAGAAGCAACAGGACGAAGCTCAGCAGTATGTAGCCAATTTTATGACTGCGCTATCTGTCGATGAAGACGTGGCAGCCGTACTTGTTGAAGAAGGATTTACAACCGTTGAAGAGGTGGCCTACGTACCGATCGACGAGCTTAGTGCTATCGATGGATTTGATGAGGAAATCGTAAACGAGTTGCGGCAACGTGCTAAGGATTCGATGCTTACTAGGGCGATCGCTTCCGAAGAACAACGAGATGGACAAGAGCCGCAAGAAGATCTCTTGGCAATGCAAGGAATGACAGACGAGTTGGCTAGGACGATGGCGGCAGGTGGCATAACTTCAATGGAGAGTTTGGCAGAATTAGCGATACCCGAGCTCATTGAAATCGTTGAAGGTCTAGACGAAGACGAAGCGGCAGAGCTAATTATGACGGCCCGTGCCCCTTGGTTCGAAGAGGCTGAAGTTGGGGAGCCAGACTGATTTTCAATAGAGATACCAATGGCTGAGGTAACGGTAAAACAACTCGCTGAAACAACCGGTGTTCCAATCGAGAAACTGCTGCAACAAATGCACGAAGCCGGGCTGCCTCAAAATGACGAAGCGGATGCCGTGTCGGATGAAGATAAGCAAGGCCTGTTAGCCTTCCTGAAAGGAGAGCAAGGCGCTCCGACAGCTTCTGTTGCCCCTAAAAAGATTACGTTGAAAAGACGCGCCCAGAGTACTCTGAAAATTGGCAGAGGCGGTCATAGTGTAAAGGTTGAGACTCGGCGTAAGCGGACGTACGTAAAGCGCGTTGACGCAGAATCGTCAGAAGATGACCAATCGGGAGAGTCAGATTCGAAGGCCTCAAATGATTCGAGTCAGCTTCAAATCGAAGCGGAACGAATTCGCGAAGAGGAGAGCCGAAGACAAGCCGCTGAGCAGGAAGGTAGAGCCGAAGCGATTCGTAAGAAGGAAGAGGTTGAACTCCGCGAGAAAGAGGAATTGCTCGCGGTAAGTGAATCCGACAACCGAGAAGCCCAAGTCAAAGACGAAGCAAAAGTTAAAGAAGAAGCTAAAGCTAAAGAGGATAAAACGGAGGCGGATGCTGTCGCTCAAGCTGCAGCAACGGCGCAGGCGCAGGCGCAGGCAGCGGAAAAGGGAAATCGAAGGGGTAAGGGTCAAAGTCGCGATCGCGATAGATCGGGGCCTCCCGGTGGAGAACGAACCCGTCGACGCGAGTTGTCCTTAAAGAAAGAATCTCGCCGAATGAAGCAGAGAGTAGCCCTTCAGCAGGATAAACAAGGGGGAGAGTTTTCCAAGCCGGTAGAGGAAATTCAACGAGAAGTAGAGATCGGCGAATTGGTTTCTGTGGGAGACCTAGCACAGCGGATGTCGGTAAAGACAGGCGAGGTTATCAAGACACTTATGGGCATGGGTGTCATGGCAACAATTAATCAGACCATCGATCAGGATACTGCGGTTTTAGTGGTCGAAGAAACGGGCCATAAAGCGAAAATTGTTGCTGACAACCGGATAGAACAGGAATTGGAAGAGTCTTTGAAGGTCGAAGGCGATCTTGTTTCACGATCCGTCGTTGTGACAGTGATGGGACATGTCGACCACGGGAAGACATCACTCCTAGATCACATACGAAAGTCGCGTGTTGTTGCGGGTGAAGCGGGTGGAATTACTCAACACATTGGTGCGTACCATGTCGAGACCCCCCACGGGAACATTTCTTTCATAGATACCCCCGGCCATGCGGCGTTTACTGCAATGCGTGCTCGTGGTGCGATGGCGACGGACGTCGTCATTCTCGTATGTGCCGCGGATGATGGAGTCATGCCGCAGACCGAGGAAGCCGTCCAACATGCAAAAGCAGCCGAAGTGCCGCTGGTAGTTGCAGTCAATAAAATTGATCTCGAGGGGGCTGACCCGGAACGAGTCCGAAATGAACTCGCTGCTATTGACGTCATACCGGAAGATTGGGGAGGGGATACTCAGTTTGTGAATGTTTCCGCGGAAACAGGCGAGGGAATTGATGCGCTTCTCGAAGCCGTAAACCTACAAGCAGAGATTTTAGAGCTGAAGGCCGTTCCCGACGCACCAGGGCGTGGAGTTGTAATCGAATCAAAACTTGAGCGTGGGCGAGGCCCAGTAGCGACTGTCTTGGTCCAGAACGGGACATTGAAACAAGGTGACGTGATTATTGCGGGCGAAACGGTCGGGAAAGTCCGCGCGTTGGTTAACGAGCATGGTCAAACCGTCGTTAGCGCAGGGCCATCGATTCCGGTCGAGGTCCTTGGACTAAACGGGACTCCCAACGCGGGAGATGACTTCTCGGTAGCAGTAGACGATCGACGTGCACGGGATCTTGCGGAATTTCGTGCCCATAGGAGCCAGGAGAAGCGTCATTCTTCACAGCAAGCAGCCAAGCTCGAAAATATGTTTGCAAACCTTGGCGAGGGTGAAAAGCGGGTTCTTAAAATAGTCTTAAAGACGGATGTACGAGGTTCCCTGGAGGCTATAACGCAATCTTTTGCCGAGATTGGTAACGAGGAAGTGTCTGTAAATGTTCTGGGTTCGGGCGTCGGAGGGATATCCGAATCAGATGCCACCCTGGCCATGACGTATGGAGCCGTCATTTTTGGCTTCAATGTACGGGCGGATAATTCGGCTAAGGACTTGATCGAGAAAGAAGGGATAGAACTCCGTTATTACAGCGTTATATACGAGTTGCTCGACGACGTTAGGACTATTCTGGAGGGCATGCTGGCCCCGGAGATTCGCGAAGAGATAGTTGGTACTGCTGAAGTTCGGGATGTTTTCCAGTCTCCGCGATATGGACAAGTAGCTGGTTGTATGGTGGTCGAAGGAACTGTTTTCCGTAACAAAAGCATCCGTGTACTAAGGGAAAATGTCGTTATTTACGAAGGCGAATTGGAATCGCTTCGCCGATTCAAGGACGACGTTGGTGAAGTACGAAACGGCCTCGAATGTGGCATCGGTGTTCGGAACTATAGCGATGTTCAATCGGGCGACAAAATTGAAGTGTTTGACACTACAGAAATCGCACGGGCTTTATGAATTTTGTCTACGCGTAATCAACTAAAAAGTGGCCGAGAACTTCGTGTTGGGGACTTTTTGCGTAAGGAACTCGCGGAGGTGGTTCAGCGTGAAATGCGCGATCCGAGGATAGGGATGTTGTCTATCACTGACGTAATAGTCAGCAAGGACCTCTCGTACGCGGATGTTTATTTCACGACCGTTTCAGCCCAACAAGATAATTACGAAGACAAAGACAAAACTCTTCGCGCACTGCAAGGTGCCGCTGGCTTCTTGCGTTCTATTTTGGCGAAGCGCCACGTCATGCGGACCACACCTGCTCTGCGATTCCATTATGACGAGTTGATCCAAAGTGGCCCACAGCTCGAGGCATTAATCGAGCGAGCCCTAGCTTCTGACGAGTTAGGTGGTGCCTGGCTGTCGGATACGGAAGTTTCTGATGGGACGTAGTCGAGGTCGAAAAGGTCGAGATGTTAACGGAGTTGTTGTTTTGGACAAACCTCGAGGCGTGACCTCTAGTGAGGCGGTCCAGCGCGCGAAAACATTGTTTAATGCCCGTAAGGTCGGTCATACAGGGAGCCTCGACCCGCTAGCGACGGGTGTATTGCCGCTTTGTTTTGGGGAGGCGACAAAATTTTCCCGGTTTTTGCTCACGTCCGATAAAAAATATAGGGCGAGACTTAGATTGGGTATTCGAACTGCAAGTGGTGATGCGGACTCTGACATCGTTGAAGAGCGGAGTACTGAAGGAGTTACCTTGGATCGTATTCGGAATGTGGTAGAGAGCTTCCAGGGAGAGATTGATCAGATCCCTTCCATGTACTCAGCGATCAAACATCGAGGGAAACCCCTCTACAAATATGCCCGACAGGGAGTTGAGGTTGAAAGGGAATCTCGACGGATAACTATCTATTCCATTGAATTGTTGACGTTCAGCGGATCCGAAATCACGTTGCAGGTGCATAGTAGTAAGGGCACTTACGTCAGAACCATTGCGGACGATCTTGGGGA
>CAJWCW010000145.1 GCA_913030615.1 uncultured Gammaproteobacteria bacterium
ATCGTCTGCTTCAAAAGACAAATCATCACACACGACGATAAATCGGTAAGGCTCAGCCCTAACTTCTTCTACGATAACAGCGATGTTTTTGAGGGAATTTTTGTCGATCTCGATTATTCTTAAACCATCGTTGTAGAAATAGTTAATAAGTGCTTGTATTAACGAAGATTTACCAGTTCCTCTTGCACCCCAAAGAAGGACATTATTCGCGGGAAAACCTTTGCAAAACTGTTCCGTATTTGCGACCACCGATTTTTTTTGGCGATCAATCTCTAAGAGGTTTTCTAGGGTGATGCTGCTCCTTTCTACAACAGGTGTCAGAGCTCCCGACCATCCTTGACGAATCCACACGGCGGCTGCAGTTTCCTTCCAATCTATGGGGTGGCTCTCAGGCAAAAAACGACTAACACGACGCAACGCGTCAACGGCGAGAGTTAGGGCGTTTTCGATGCTGTTCTTCACGACAGGTAGATTCGAAGTTTCAATCCAAATAATTGTAACCGCTGTGGGATATTGCCGTTGGTGGCGATAACGTATCAGTCCTCGAGTTTAGGAACGGCGAATGAGTCAAATAACGATTATTGCGTTCGCCGCCTATTTCTTGGCCGTGGGTGCGATTGGCGTGATTGCAACAAGGCGAACCAAGAGCATTACTGATTATGCGATTGGGTCCAGAAATCTCTCGGCTCCGGTCGCTGGGCTGTCAGCTGGAGCCTCGGATATGTCAGGTTGGCTCTTGCTTGGATTACCTGGGGCTGTCTTTATAAGTGGATTACAGGAGGCGTGGATTCTTGTAGGCCTTGTTGTGGGTGCGTGGATTAACTGGAGACTGGTCGCTCCCCGTCTGCGACAAGAAACAGCTGCTCTAGAGAATGCTTTGACTCTCCCCCAATTTTTCGCGAGACGAACGCGATTCCCAGGGCCCCTTCTGCGCGTCATGACAGCGGTTATAACGATTGTGTTTTTTACTCTATACGCGTCTGCTGGATTTGTAGCTGGAGCTAAGCTTTTTGAAATTGTTCTCGGAGTATCTTATGAAAGGGCGTTAGCGATCGGCGCGCTGGTTATCGTCTCGTACACGGCCTTTGGTGGATTTCTAGCAGTGAGTTGGACTGACTTTTTTCAAGCCCTCTTAATGATGGGTGCGCTCGTTGTACTGCCGGTTATCGGTTCAATAGATATCTCGGTGACTGCAAGTAATTCGCATGTTCCTTCAATGGGCTGGATTGGGATAATTAGCTTGCTCGCGTGGGGCTTGGGCTATTTTGGACAGCCTCACATTCTCGTCAGATTTATGGCTGTTGCTAACCCGATTGATATACCGAAGGCTCGACGCATCGGTATGACTTGGATGCTACTTTCTGGAATCGGAGCTATCGCAGTGGGTTTCGTCGGCTCGACTTATTTTGTTTCTCTGGATGATCCCGAAGTGGTGCTGATGGAGTTGGCCCGTCTACTGCTTGATCCATGGATTGCCGGTATCGTACTCGCGGCTATACTTGCCGCGGTGATGAGTACCGTCGATTCGCAACTTTTGGTTGCATCAACTTCCCTAGTATTAGATGTGGGTATTGCTACAAAGTATCCACTCGGTCTGAGTAGGGTCATGGTTATAGCGGTGGCCTTGGCCGCCTGGGGAATCGCCCTAAATCCAGAAAATCGGGTCCTTGATCTCGTCGCGTACGCGTGGGCCGGTCTGGGTGCGAGCTTGGGACCATGTGTGCTCTATTGTCTTTTCTGGAAGCGCACAACTGGCGAAGGTCTTATCGCGGGAATGTTGGTTGGCGGCTCGACTATTTTCGTTTGGCGAAATCTGTCAGGTGGAATCTTCGAACTGTACGAAATACTGCCGGCATTCATTCTTACTTGCACAGCTATTTATGTCGTTAGTCGGATGTCCAGCACTAGCGAAGGGAATCATCTCGGATCCAGAGTCTGACGCTGGAACATCTCAAGAGCTGGTCCTTAGTGGGACAACATTATCCGCTCTTTTTACGTAAATCTGGCGTA
Source organism: uncultured Gammaproteobacteria bacterium (assembly GCA_913030615.1). Taxonomy (GTDB): domain Bacteria; phylum Pseudomonadota; class Gammaproteobacteria; order Pseudomonadales; family Azotimanducaceae; genus UBA11889. The sequence continues at coordinate 2,011 of CAJWCW010000145.1, forward strand.
TGTGTTGCGGACCGTTGATACCGATTCGACCCACGTCAAAAAGTCGGAGATCACACCTTTCTTCGCCACCACCGTCAACAGAAAAAACGATCGACTGGCTGGCGATTCGCCATTTGCCTGTTTCGTTTCGATTGTCGGTTCGAAATCGGTATGTCCCTGCCGATCGCGTACCTCGCATTTCGAGGGACACGGTGCGCGAGTGGCGATCATCGAGATCCCACACGCCGGGTAGATTCAATTGCTCCAACCAGCGAGCACGGGTTTTGCGGGCCGATCTAAACCAAAGGGCAACCAGCGCCACAATCAAGACGACTGTCATTTGACTCATCGGTATATCGTCGCGCGTGCTTCAGTTCTAGGCAATGTTTTCTCTATGGACATGTACGATGGTCGCATCAAGTGTTTGGGCAGACCACTCGCAAACTTCCTGGATGGTCTTGTGGACGATCTTTTCGCTGCTAGCGATTGCCACGAACGTCCACTGCGCGCGGTCGTGCACATCGTTTTGGTCGGATTCACAGACGGCCATATTTGTGACGCGACCGAACTTATCGCGCAATCGAGCAAGGCGGTGCCTTTTCTCTTTGAGCGAGCGACAGCCAGGTAGATGAAAATCGATTTGAAGGGACTCGGCGTGCATCGACTATTAATATATTTGTTTAGGAGTTGGTTACGTTCCTGCTGACTTCTTTTGTCTACTCGTCAAAGATCTCAAAGCGTTCTTTTAGTTAAGCGATCCACCGTACGAATTGCATCAGAACCCTGTCTTGGATATGTCGTTAGGTATAAGCGGATAACTGATACCGGACCATTTTTGTACGATTCGGACAACTTGGCATGAGTATCCATATTCGTTGTCGTACCAGAGATAAATAATGGCTCGGTTGCCATCAACGATGGTCGCTCCAGAATCCACAATGCACGCGTGACGATCACCTATAAAGTCTGAAGAGACAACCTCCATCGACTCGGTGAAATTAATTTGACGCTGTAACGCTGAGTGCAATGCCATGTGACGAAGGTGATCGTTGACGTCTTCGATATCAGTTACTTTTGAAAGCGTGAGATTGAGTATGGCCAGAGACACGTTTGGTGTAGGAACTCTAATCGCATTCCCGGTGATTTTTCCCGCTAGCTCCGGCAATAATTTCACGATAGCTGAAGACGCGCCCGTCTCCGTAATAACCATGTTGAGTGCCGCTCCGCGGCCTCGCCGATTTTTCTTGTGGTAGTTGTCGGTTAAGTTTTGGTCAGGGGTATAGGCATGCACTGTCTCCACGTGCCCGTGACTGATTCCGAATTGGTCATTCATCGCTTTAAGCACCGGCACGATCGCGTTGGTCGTACAAGATGCCGCGGAAATAATTTTGTCGGATTCGTCGAGCTCGTTTGAATTGATTCCGGAGACGAAGTCTTTAACCGACCCCTTGCCCGGTGCCGTCAATATGACCCGATCGACGCCTTTTGATTCCAGATGTTGCCCAAGCCCTTCTGCGTCCCGCCATACGCCGGTATTGTCGATAACAATTGCATTATCAATACCGAAGGAGGTGTAGTCGATTTCTCCCGGATTGTCAGCATGGATGAGCTGAACAACATTACCGTTCGCAATAATGCAATTATTCTCTTCGTCAGTCCTTATAGTGCCTTGAAAAGGACCGTGGACGGAGTCGCGAAGCAAAAGTTCGGCTCGTTTTTCCAGGTCTTCGTCCGAGCTCTTGCGTACGACAATGGCTCGGAGCCGCAGCTGATCCCCGCCTCCTGTTTTCTCGATGAGGAGACGAGCCAATAGCCGCCCTATTCTGCCGAACCCATAAAGCACGACATCTTGGGGTCTTGTTAGTGGCTGTATGTGGCGTCCGATTACTTCCTCACAGGCACGCTGGGTGAACTCGAAGGCGGATAAACTTGGGTCATCACCGTTACGATCCATGTAGTCGCTTGCGAGTTTTCCTACGTCAATATGAGACGGCCCTAGATCGAGCTCGGACATTGCTTTCAAAATGGGAAAGCTCTCGAATTCGGAAAGTTCGTTATGGGCTATCTGTCTCACAAACCGATGGGTCTGCATGATCTCAAGGACGCTCTGATTGTGTAGAGGCTGCCCATAACAATAAGTGACAACATTGCGTCGATAGAGCTTCCCAATGATCGGAATCATCGCTTCGGCGAGCGCTTCGCGCTCTTTCCAGTCAGGGAAATAATCGTCTAGGCTGGCAAGCGCCACGAGCTGTCCTTAATACGATTTCAGAGCGGGCGGAATGATAGGTACAAGGTTGCGTGCAGTAAAGACTAGTAAGGCGTATTTGTGTTCAAAGTTTTCGAGCGCGTAGGTAGACCGGTGAGTTGCACATATCGTTTCGACAATCACCCAACAAAAGAACCTCCGAATTCGTCATCTAAAACTCTGATTAATATCTTCCAGTTTGCTTGCGCCCGGGCAGAGTACGGATTCTTCGAGGGCATTCAGAGGTGTATCCGTCGTGTCTAATATTTCGTGACAGTCATGTGGATCTCGGGAAACATATAGTAATCCTGTGACAACCTCTCCCCGTTCTTGTGCTTCCTGGACATGACTGAGAGCTTTTACTCGGTCGTATGGGTCATAGTCGGTCGATAGTTTGTTTAAATGTAATCGAGAGCCATCGGGCATATTCACTGATTCGCTCGTTCCCGGTTCGTAATCGACAGTAATTTCCTCATGAGGGAGGACGACGTCGGCATCAACGACGTGTTCGGTGTGCTCCCGTACATAGTCGTAACTTTTCGTCGATCCGGCATGATTGTTGAATAGGACGCAAGGAGAAATGACGTCAATAAATGCAAAACCTTTGTGCATGATCGCCGCTTTGATCAGCGGTACCAGTTGACGCTTGTCTCCCGAAAAACTTCGGGCGACGAAACTCGCTCCAATTTGTAGAGCGATCGATACCATGTCGATTGGCGCGTAAAGAGTAGGCGCGCCTTTCTTACTCATAGAACCAAGGTCATTCGTGGCCGAGAACTGACCTTTTGTAAGTCCGTAGGTTCCATTGTTGTCAACGATATACAGCATGTTGATTTTGCGACGAACGATATGTGCGAATTGACCGAGGCCGATGGATGCGCTGTCACCATCGCCCGATACACCGACACAGTACATTTCTCTATTGGCTAGATTTGCACCCGTAGCGACCGATGGCATGCGTCCATGAACTGAGTTGAATCCGTGGGAATTACCGAGGAAATAACTTGGTGTTTTCGATGAACATCCAATTCCGGAGATTTTTAGGAAGCGGTGCGGAGGTATCGAGAGTTCGGAACAAGCTTGAACGATCGCGGCGCTGACGGAGTCATGACCGCATCCTGCACAAAGCGTTGATACCGAGCCCTCGTAATCCCGACGATTCAGACCGATTTCGTTTACTTTCAAAAGAGGGTGGTGAATCTCGGGTTTACTGACGTACGTCATGATTGGACCTCTTTCAATCGGGGCAAGTTGTGGTCCGTGTAATACGCCAAGATCTGTTCGTGAATCGTATCCGCAGAGATTGAGAAGCCGCCGTAATAGAGAACGGATATAAAACGAGCGGGGTCGATTTCTAGTTCGTTGACAAGTAGCGTGCGCATTTGGGCGTCGCGATTTTGTTCGGCGACGAAAAGAATTTCATGTTGATCAATAAAAGCTTCGACCGCTTCGCCGAACGGAAATGCCCGTAATCGCATGGTGTCTAGATGTATTCCATCTTCGCTCAATCGATCTAGTGCTTCGTCCATGGGCATCGCGGTTGTCCCATAGTAGAT
>CAJWCW010000146.1 GCA_913030615.1 uncultured Gammaproteobacteria bacterium
GGCCTTGGGTACATACGCAATTTCTAAGCTTGCTGATATCGCGTTGGTCCGGAATCTAGCGTTGGAGTACGGCCCTAAAGGCGTGCGGGTAAACGCGATCTGTCCTGGCCTGATTCGGACAGATTTTGCCAAAGCGCTGTGGGATAACCCCGAAGCAAAACGTAACGCGGAAACGACAACGCCGATGCGTCGCCTCGGTGAGTCCGACGACTTCAAAGGAATTGCGGTATTTCTTGCCTCGGACGCGAGTGAGTACATGACTGGTCAAGCAGTCGCTGTCTGTGGGGGTACTCACATGTGGCGATAATGTTGAGTGTAAGTTCGTAAGATGATTGGTCCGCGACCATCCGACACAGGGATTGTCCGAACATCCCGAACCTGTGCGTGCTGAAGGATTCATTCTCCAAGCAAGTTACCGGGTGGACAATCGGATTCCGGTGGTTCACCTGTACGGAAAACTTGCAAACGGCGAGTCGTTTCTCATTCGCGATTGTCGCGAGAGACCGCGTTTTTATGTTGATCGGAAGAACGTAGAAAAAGCGACGGCTGCAGGTGCAACCGCCGTGCACGAGTCCGATTCGGTGTCGTTTAGTGGCGAGCCGCTTGCGCGCGTCGAAGTGGTGCTTCCGACGGACGTACCCAGGCTTCGTGACCGATTGCACGCCGCTGAGGTTGTCACATATGAGTCCGACGTTCGTTTCGCTGTTCGGTATTTGATCGATCGAAATGTGCGTGGTGGTTGCGTCATTCAGGGCGCGGCGCAACCGTCCGAGGAAGTGGGAATTGATTGGGTGTTCAACGACCCCCTCGTCGAACCGGCCGCGGTTGAGTTCTCGCCAAAACTATTATCTTTTGACATTGAAACTGATCCTGAGGCCTCTCGGCTCTTGGCGATCTCACTGTTCGGAGACTCTCTAGACGAAGTCTATATCGTTGCCCGCGACGGCGCCGCGAGCATGCCAGAAAACGCCATCGGCTTTCCATCAGAGGCGGCCGTTCTCGACGCCTTCATCGCCAAGGTTCAAAGCTTTGATCCTGATGTTTTGACGGGCTGGAACGTTATTGGCTTTGACTTGCGAGTCTTGGACAGGGTTGCACGACGGCACGCCCGCGCGTTTGAGATAGGCCGAGGTGGTGGCGCTCTGCGACTGCGACTCGCCGAGGGACGTTTCGGTAGTGACCAGGCGACCATACCAGGCCGACTAGTGCTTGACGGCATTGATCTGCTTCGGGGTGCGTACGTGAAGATGGACGACTATTCCTTGGATGCCGTTGCCCGTACCGTGCTTGGCGAAGGCAAGTTGCTTGAAGGCGACGTCAGCGATCGTGCCGCAGAAATTCTTGATCGGTACCACCATGACTTGATTGGTTTTGCAGCATACGCTCGGGCCGATGCGCGGTTGGCGTACCAGATTCTTGAGAAACTCGATCTCATTAATCTCAGTGTAGCGCGCAGTAAACTAACCGGGATGTCGCTTGACAGGGTCGCCGCAAGCATCGCGTCATTCGACTTTGTCTACCTCGCCGCGCTAGCCAAAAAACACGTCCACGCTCCCTCGGTTAGGCCGCCGAACGCACCGGGTTCATCGGCACAAGGCGGGGGTCATGTCTTGGAGCCTGTTACGGGCATGCACGAAAACGTTTGGGTTCTCGATTATAAGAGTTTGTACCCCTGCCTCATGCGCACCTTCAATATCGATCCGCTCACCTACGTCCGGTCGGGGGCGGAACATAGTGATGATATCCGCACGCCGACGGGCGCGGCTTTTCGTCGTGGCGACGCCATCCTTCCGAACATACTCGATGAACTTTTTCGGGCCCGTGAGCAGGCGAAGCGGGACTCGGACGAGGTTGCTTCACAAGCCATCAAGATCCTTATGAATTCTTTCTATGGGGTCCTTGGTACGTCGGGATGCCGATTTCACAATACGGATATTGCTAACAGCATCACTGGGCTTGGCCGGCACTTCCTGCTCTGGTCAAAGGCTTGGTTCGAGAAGGCTGGTTTCCAGGTCGTCTACGGAGACACGGATAGCGTGTTCGTTCGTTCCGGCCTTGACGATTCGCGAGCAGCCAAAGACGAAGGCAATAACTTAACGGCGTCGATTAACGCCGACTTAGCGCGTTATGTGAGAGATACATGGCAGGTAGAGAGTCGGCTTGAACTGGAGTTCGAAAAACTATACCGGCGCTTATTTTTGCCCTCGATTCGACACGGGTCGGTGGGAGCGCGTAAACGCTATGCTGGGGTCGTCGCAGGGGAAGACGTCGTGGAATTCGTGGGCATGGAGGTTGTGCGTCGAGATTGGACCGAGTTGGCCAAGAACGTACAGCGAGAACTCTATCTGCGGTTATTTGCCGATGGTCCTGTTCTTAGTTTCTTGCACGATTACGTGAAAGATCTTCGCTCAGGTGAACTAGATGATCATTTGGTCTATCGGAAGGGTTTGCGGAAACCGCTGCACGAATACACAGCGATTACTCCGCCTCATGTTGCTGCAGCTCGGAAAGCAAAGAACCCGGGTCGGGTCGTTTCGTACGTCATGACGACGGCGGGGCCGGAGCCGTTGGATAATGTCGAACACGAGTTGGACCGAGAGCATTATGTGCAGCGCCAAGTCCGGCCTGTAGCTGAGCCAGTCCTTGAGGCGATGGGGCTGGAGTTTGATCGTGCCATCGGCGATGACCGACAGTTAGGGCTGTTCTAACCGATTTCGAAGCCTGGACCGACCACGTCCGACGCGTCGATTCGTGGTGAGGTCAAGATCACGTGGCACGTGTGTCGCGTACTTCTTCGCGCCGCCATCATTCAACCTTGGCGGTGAGTGGCCATGGCATTCCTGCTTCGAGCTGAGTTGCGAGTTGCAATAGCGTTGCTTCATCGCCGTATCGGGCTGCGAATTGGACTCCTATTGGCAGGCCTTCGGCTGTCCTGTGAAGGGGCAACGAGATGGCGGGTTGACCGGTGGCATTGTAGAGATTCGTGAACCCCCAATAAGCGCCAAATCGCGAACCGTAGATGTCTGGATCATCGTTCGGGTCAAGCCACCCTGTTTTAACAGGCGGACAGACCAGCGTCGGACTAAGGATCATGTCCCAATCGTTCATGAAGGCGGCCATTTCGCGGCTCAATCGATGCATGCGTTGTATCGCTTTGACGTACTGTGTTGCGGGCAGTTTCCGCCCTATTTCCACGCTTTGAAGCGTATTCCGCTCAATGTAGTCGAGTGTCGGCTCGACCTCGAGGCTGGCGCAACGCGTCAGGATCGTATGGGCCACATTGGCGAGTACCACGGAGCTCACCGCAAATCCCCATTCTTCGTGATCCAGAGGCAACGCGTGTTCGTCGACTACATGACCCATCTGGGTGAGCATCGATGCAACCTTTTGAACGGCATCGAGGCACTCCGAGTGGGTGGTATGTCCTGTAAACGCACGACAATCGATCGCAATATGGAGCGGCTCGAGGTGATCGTTTGCGCGGGATAAGAACGAACCGGAGTCACTTGGGCCGTGGTAAGGGTCGCCTGGCATAGGGCCAGCGATGACATCGAGCATCGCGGCGCTATCTCGAACGGTTCGTGACACGACGTGGCCGGTCGACATACCGCCCCATCCTTCGCCAACGTCGGGACCGAGCGGTGTCCTCCCACGACTCGGTTTTAACCCCACGAGGCCGCAACAAGAGGCGGGAATCCGAATGGAACCGCCGCCATCTGTCGCATGGGCCACCGGCACGATACCGGCAGCGACAGAGGCTGCTGCGCCCCCGCTTGAGCCTCCCGGTGTGTGATCGATACTCCACGGATTTCGACACACGCCTAAAGCGACGGACTCTGTGGTCGCCGCGAGCCCGACTTCTGGCGCGTTGGTTTTTCCCATGATGTTCAAACCAGCGTTCTTAAAACGTGTCACCACATGTCCGTCGTGGTCCGGCACGTAACCTTCAAACAGCCGACTACCCATGCTGGTGGGAACACCGGCAACGTGGTTGAGGTCTTTGATCAAAAAGGGGATCCCGTGGAGAGGTCCTTGGGGGAGATGGTGGACATTTTCCCTTGCTGCGTCATAAATGGGTGTAACAATTGCGTTGATTGTGGGGTTGACGGATTCAGCGCGGTCGATCGCGGCGTTGATCAGTTCGGACGGGGTCGTTTCGCCCTTTTTCACGAGCTCGGCAAGCGCAACGGCGTCGTATTGTTGGTAGTCGTTCATTGATTCGGATCCTCCTGTCTCGGCGCCCACGTCGTCTACCGCGCCTGGCCGATTGGCCTTGATGTATGGGCAATCCGTCGGGGGACCATGAACTCAATATAGGTACGATACAAGCGTGCAATGAGGCAACAGGGCGTGAAGCGCTTCGACCGACAGCCGTTGAGAGGCCATGGTTTTGAGCAAAAGAACCTCGTTGGCACGAGCCACTTGATAGCTCTCAATGCATATCGGGACTTTTTTCGGCGTTCTACGGAAGCGATACCGCGGTATTCTTGGAGGCTATTAGTTTTATCGGTCGTCTAGAACAGACGAATGGAAAACCGGGGCCACGACATGGGTATAGAAACGAGGAATCTTGGGACGTCTGGAGTTGCCGCGACGGTGCTTGGTTTTGGCGGAGCTACATTGGGCGGAGTGGGCGATCGCGTGTCGGAGAGCGAAGCGGATGACGTCGTTCATTCGGCGTTTGCTGCAGGCATTCGATATTTTGATACCGCACCTTTGTACGGTCATGGTCTATCGGAAAAACGGTTGGGTCGGACGCTGGCTGCGTTGCCGAGAGACGAATTTGTATTGTCGACTAAAGTCGGTCGATTGCTCGTTTCTCAGGACGAGGGACAACGATACGCTGGCATGCGTGACAACGAACCGTTTGCTATTCGTTATGACTACTCTTACGACGCGGTTAGGCAATCGGTTGAATCCAGCTTGGAGCGACTTGGTCTGGATCGCATTGATGTACTTCTCTGTCACGACATCGATGTCTGGACGCATGGGGATGAACAGCAGACGATCTTTGAAGTTGCGGCTAATGGGGCACTACCGGCCCTGCGGGACTTGCGTGAGCAGGGGGTGATCCGAGCCATCGGGCTCGGTGTGAATGAATGGGAAGTATGCGTTCGCGTGTTGGACACGATGGATGTCGACTGCTTTCTATTGGCGGGTCGGTTTACGCTACTTGAACAAACACCGCTTGATGAAATGCTTCCCCGGTGTGTCGCCGAAGAGGTCTCAGTGATCATTGGTGGGCCTTATAACTCTGGTTTGTTAGCGAATGCCGATCGGCGTCGAGCGACCTATGACTACAAACCCGCCCCTGACCATCTTTGGGATAAAGCTCAGAGGATTCGGGAAGTTTGTTCGGGCCATAGCGTTGATATGCGTGCTGCTGCTCTGCAGTATCCGCTGCTCCATCCAGCGGTTGCGGCCGTGATTCCCGGTATGCGGTCGAAAGAGGAAGTCCAGACCAATTTGCGATTGATGGGTGTCGACATTCCATCGGCCCTGTGGACTGAGCTTGACGATGCAGGACTTGTTCGCGGCTTGAGCGATGTCGGGTGATGGGTATCAGGTTTTTGCTTGGCCGTTGAGGATGATGAAGAGCGAGCAAAATTGCCGCTGTAGTGAAGGTGCGGATTGAGTTCTATGCACACTCGCGTTTGGGATCTGCCATTACGAATCTGGCACTGGCTTTTTGCAATTGGCGTTGGTACGTGTCTGGTCACTGGCCTCTCCGGCGATATCGGATGGATGCAATGGCACCAACGCTCAGGGCTCATGATTATTG
>CAJWCW010000147.1 GCA_913030615.1 uncultured Gammaproteobacteria bacterium
TTGACTACACCGAGGTCACGTTCAACGGTCGGGTTGAACGGATGGGCGCGAGCGGTAACCTGGCATCGGCCGGTATCGGCTTCCAGCCGTATGCATCAGCCGCCTGCCCGGGAACCGATCTTGACTACGATAATGCCCAGGCTGCGGGACCCGATGGTTCGTGGATCACGCCGCCCGATTATCTTGCCCAAACTTCCCAAAACGAGCTTGACTGCCGCCTCAATGCCGCCCTCTCGTGGGTCGCTAATGAGGAAACGCCCATCGGTAACACAGTTATCGTGCGCGGCGGCGGTGAAAATGGCTTGCGTCTGATGGAAGCGGACAACCCCTGGTTGAACCAGGGCGAGCAGGGTACGACGACGTTGATCTACAACGTACGTTACCGCATTGACGGGGCGGATATCCCCTTGATTGGGGGCGATTACGGCACCTTCGAGGTCGGCATCAGTGCGACGCAAATGCTGAAGCTCTATCTTATGCGCTACGCGGCTGACAGCGGCCACCAGTTCGCCGGCATCGAAGTCGACGGCGTAGGTAATCGAAACAACGGCGCGCACTGGTTTGGTACCTACGCGTTGTACCAACCATTACCGGTCTCTCCTGAATGGAGGGTGAACGGTACGCTACGTTGGTTCCGAGACAACCATACGGCACAGCTGACCGTACGTTGGCACGATGCGGTCACCGACGTGGATGCCGCGTGGGACGAGGTTAAACACATACCGGGCGCATTGCCGGAAGAGCACAATGGCATAAGTTCCATTGATATTCCGGAAAGCGAAGCCTGTGCTGACCAGGATCGCAACCCGTATTGCGAGATCTCAGAACGGACCTATGTGGACTTTAGCTACACGTATACGGCCCCTGATTTGGGTGGCTTTGGCTACGTTTCGTTGAATCTTGCTGCGCGCAACATCTTCGATTCCATGCCTGATCCCATCCCATCCGGTGCTGGTTACGAGCCTTACCTTGACAACATCATGGGTCGTACGGCATTTGCCCGACTCACTGTCGGATTCTGAACGAATCTGAGTTGATGCAGTCCAAAGCCCAGCGGCGTTATCGTCGCTGGGCTTTTTGTTTGTGTCTCGGTTTCTTGGGATTCAACGCCTATGCCGAGCAACCCAGTTGTGAGCGATTGCCCGTATACCGACAAGAGGCATGCAGGGAAATCGTGCGTTGTTTAGCCATCGACGACGCAGAAAAAAGTCAGGCTTGCTTGCAGTCTGCCTCAAAGATTCCGGTCGTCAAGACTCAACAACGCCGGAGCCCGCCCGCGCCTATCAAGCCGACGCCTATCTACGAAGACGTCGCAGTAGCAACGGAACCGCCACGTCCTCCTAAACAATCAAAAGCGGCTGAGAACAAGAAACGGTCGCGGTTCGATATTTTTCGACGCAATAGTGATCGAAAGGAGGAACCACCTCGTCGACGCATCTTCAAACGCGACGATAAACCCGAAGAAGTGGTCACGACAACCACCGTCGAGCGAGCTGTATTAACCATCCCGAAACGCTATACGGGTAAAGTCACCGCGCTTAAAACCCTTGTCCGGGATCGACAACTAGTTGCCCTAGATAACCAACTGCTATTCGAAGCCGATCGCGCGCCCGGCGGAAAACTCAAGGTGGGCGATCAAGTGAGAGTTACGCGAATTTCATCATTTTTAGGAAATCGTTTTCAATTGATTGGGCCCAATCGACGACCTGTTAGCGCCTATCGGATCCAATGTGAGCGCGTAAGAGAAGAACTTAATCCGCAGAACCGCAATCGGTGCTTGTTGCTCGGCAATTCCAGCACACTGGAAAATAACTAGTGATATTTAGATACTGGCTCCATTAACGGTCTCCTAAACTCGTTGCGGTAACCCGCCGAGAGCTCTATCAATCCGGCACAGAACGTAAGAAGACGATGCGAGCGAGGTCAGAAGAGAAACAAACGCGCGCACCGCGCACGAACGGTTCACGTATTTCGGCAATGCCACTGTGCTCGCCACCGCGCGAATGGATTAAGTTCGTGTTGAAAGCCACCCTCCTTGGTTTTAGCTATTTCCTTATTTCTTGTTCCGATCCATTCGTCACCGTTGACACCAAAGATATTGATGCGGATCTCGCTAGCCTCCTACACGACACGCTGAGTAAAGCAGAATCGTTGCCCAATTCCGGCGTGCTACGGGGCCAGTTGGCTATGACCTACGATGTGAACGGATTTCCAGATGCCGCGTTGGCCACGTACAGGCAAGCCGAGAAGCTCGATCCGGGAACATTCGCGTGGCCCTACTTTCAAGCCATGCTGTTGGCTAAAAGAAATGAATCAGAAAACGCCGTTGCCGCAATGCAGCGAGCCGTTTCCCTCGACCCAGAGTATGTGCCCGCGTGGTTGCTCAAAGGCACATGGCTCATCGACCTGGGGCGCCTTGTTGACGCAAGAAACGCTTATGAAGAAGCTGCCCGTTTGGGCGCAGGATCGCCTGCAATCGCTGGCACGGCCCGGGTACTAATGCTTGAAGGACATCCCGCGGAGGCGGCCAAACTACTCGAACCCTTGAGCGACGCGATGCAGCATCCCCACCTTTACCGCATGTTGGGTACAGCGTATCGGGCCCTCGGTCGTACCGACGATGCGCGGATAGCGTTCGCTCGAGGCCGACGGGATGAAGCGCTTCGATGGCGTGATCCCATCCAGAGCCAAAAGGTCGATTACATCGGTGGCTTCGGGGGTCGCCTTATCCATGCCGAAAACGCGCTCAAAGCTGGCGCTTACGATGACGCCTTGGCGTTATTGGAAACACTGAGAGAAATTCGTCCAGACGACCCGGCCCTTCTTAGTCATTTAAGTCTTGCGTATTTACGTACCGGCGATCCCGAAAAAGCGCTACGGACCATTCTCGACGGGTTCGAACTGCACCCCGAGTATTACTACTTTCACGTCAATGTTGCCGGGTTATACCGTGAGCAACGAAAAATCGATGACGCTCTGAGACACCTCAAGCGGGCAATTGACATCAACCCAAATCAAGCCGAAGGACATGAACAGCTAGGACGTATGTTGATGCAACAAGGCCACTACGACGAAGCACTTGCGTCTCTCGAAACAGCAATTAACCATGGTGTGAATGATCCGGTTGCGGCTTTGCACACTAGTGGGCTCATCGAAGGGGCGCGCAACAATTGGGCTGCGGCTATCGATTACTTTGAACGAGCGGTCGAAATCGACATCTCGTTTACCATGGGCCATATCTATCTTGGCCGTTGTCTTGCCGAGGCCAAGCGGTTCGATGAGGCGAGAAGGGCCCTTGATTGGGCCGAAAAACTAGGAACTCATCCAGACGAGGTCGCATCGGCACGCACGCGCTTGAGCGTCCTGGATGCCGCTTGAGGCTCGTAAGTCCGATCGCCCTCAAGTCCCGTCCTGGTCGGTTTTCATTATATTCTCGATGGGCGTACCGGGGACTCACGGCGCTCATAATGCTAGTAGTAGTCGCCTGTTCAGAACGACCAGCGGTCACCGTCGACAGGAGCAGCGCGGCCTGGTTCAGCGAAGAAGCCGCCTCCCGAGGAATCACGTTTCGACATCAAACAGGATTCGCCGGCCGACACTTACTCCCCGAAATCGTTGGAAGCGGAGCGGCGCTCGCCGACGTTGACGGAGACGGCGACCTCGACGCTTATTTTGTGCAAAGCGGCACGCTCTACGATCTCGAACAGGGCCACGAACAGCCCGCCAATCGTCTTTATATCAATCGGGGTGATGGTCGGTTTGAGGAGGCCCAAGACGCGCACGGTGCCAATGATCGGGGTTACGGCATGGGCGTCGCCGTCGGGGATTACGACAACGACGGAGATATAGATCTATTCGTCACCAACGTCGGCCCCAACGCTCTATTTCGTAACGATGGCCACGGGCACTTTGAAAACGTTTCGGCCCAAGCCGGACTTGATGACCCGGGTTGGGGCACCGCTGCCGTATTCGTCGACCTCGATGGGGATAGAGATCTGGATCTATTTCATGCGAATTACATCAATTGGTCTCAGGCGACCGAACTCCAGTGTTTTATTAGCGGGGTGCCAACGTATTGCCCCCCACAAAACTATCAATCTTCGGCGGTCGATCGTCTTTTCCGCAATAACGGCGACGGTAGTTTCTCCGACATAAGTCTCGAAGTTGGACTAAACCGTGCTTTTGGAAACGGCTTTGGTGTCGTGACCGGTGATTTCGACCACGACGGAAACACTGACGTGTTCGTCGCAAACGACATGATGGTGAACCAACTGTGGCTCAACCGAGGCGCGTTTCAGTTTGATGAAGAAGCGATGCTGCGTGGCGTCGCGGTGGACGAATACGGTGTCGCTAAAGCAGGCATGGGCGTGGCGTCAGGCGATGTCGATAATGACGGTGACATCGATCTCTTGGTCGTTAATCTCCAGGGACAGTCCGACTCCTTTTTCCGCAACGAGGGAACCTACTTTGCCGATGCCACGTCAGCATTCGGCCTTGCGTCGCCGAGCCGTCGTTATACCCGATGGGGCGTTGTCCTGGCCGATTTCGATAACGACGGACAACTTGATTTATACGAGGCGAACGGTCGGGTCGATCCATCCACTGCCTACACGAGCGACCTTCGCGCAGAACCTAATGTGCTTTTCCGGGGTACTTCGAACGGTAGGTTCGTAGAAATCGACCCCAAAGGCGGTACGAGAGAACCATTGATACACAGCAGTCGTGGTACTGCGGTCGGTGACATAGACAACGACGGCGGTCTTGATTTGCTCGTCGTGAATAGGGATGGCCCGGCCTACTTACTGATGAATCGCTTATCGGAACGCGGGAATTGGATACGGTTTAAGGTCTTGTCGCGTGAAGGACGCGATGCTCACGGGGCCTTGGTCACCGCCATCGTCGGATCCAACAAACTCACCCGCCGGGTTCAACCAGAGGGTAGCTATCTTGATTCCAACGATCCTCGCGTTCACTTTGGTTTGAGCGCCCAATCCCGTATCCGCGACGTCGAAGTGCTATGGCCAAGTGGCAAGACTGAAGCATTCGGCAACTTTGAGGCTGGACGCACGGTCTACCTGCGTGAGGGGGAAGGAACCGTTCTTCCTCGAATCGATGCGTTGAAACTGGTTACGCCTTGATATGCCCATGAAGTCGCCATTTTTCGTTCGTGCGATCTTGTTGATCTTGCTCCTATATGCGCCAAGTCACCGCGCAGAATTTCTCGAAATAGCGGCCGATGCCGGTCTCGATTTTATGCACGAGAACGGCAACGAAGGTGAACTTTGGACGGTGGAAATCGTCGGGGCTGGGGTGGGTATTCTTGACTTCGATAACGACGGTCGTATGGACATCTGGGCCGTGCAGGGCGGGCCTCTGCGAATTGCAGGTTCAGTCAGCACTGGAGATCGTCTGTTTCGCAATGTCCATACCAGTGAGAACCTACTCTTTGAAGATGTCACCGAGATTTCGGGTGTCCGTGCGACGGGCTATGGCATGGGAATCGCCACCGCCGACATTGATAACGACGGCGACACCGATGTATTTCTCGCGAACTTCGGCGCAAACCAGCTCTTTGAAAACCTGGGCGACGGACAATTCGTGGATATCACAGAAAAAGCCGGGCTCGCCGGTGATGAATGGTCAATAGGCGGCAGTTTTGCTGATATCGACGCCGATGGGCTACTCGATCTTTACGTCGTTAACTATCTACAGTTTGCGCTTGAAGAGGGCAAGGTCTGTCGCAATTACTCTTCAAG
>CAJWCW010000148.1 GCA_913030615.1 uncultured Gammaproteobacteria bacterium
GCAACGGGTGGTGACGCGTACGTGACCAGCGATGTCGGACAACACCAAATGTTCGCGGCCCAGTATTATCGGTTTTCGGAACCAAGGCGCTGGATTAATTCTGGTGGGCTCGGAACGATGGGGTTTGGGCTCCCGGCAGCGATGGGCGTGCAGTTCGCGTTTCCGGACAAGACGGTTGTGTGTATCACGGGGGAAGGGAGCTTTATGATGAACATGCAGGAGTTATCGACCTGCATGCAATACTCGCTACCCATCAAGATTATTAATCTCAACAATCAAGCCCTTGGCATGGTTAAACAATGGCAGGACATGCAATACGCAGGTCGTCATTCTCACAGTACGTATCGGGACGCTCTTCCCGACTTTAGTCAAATGGTGGCGTCGTTTGGTCACGTCGGCATCAAGGTGACCACACTGGAAGAGCTGAATTCCGTCGTCCCTGACATTTTTGGAGACCGATACCGAAACGACTTGGTGTTTCTTGATGCACATATCGATCCTGATGAACACGTTTACCCAATGTCCATCAAGGGAGGCGCTCTTAAGGACATGGTTTTGGGAAAAGAGGAACCGACGTAGTGCGACGCATCATTGCTGTTCTACTCGAGAATGAGGCGGGTGCGCTTTCTAGGGTCGTGGGGCTTTTCGCGCAGCGTAACTACAACATTGAGACGTTAACCGTCGCACCGACGGAGGATCCTACGCTTTCACGTCTCACGCTGACGACGGAGGGCGACGGCAGCAAGATCGAACAGATCACAAAACACTTAAATAAGTTGATTGAAGTGGTTAGGGTATTTGATCTGACTGAGGGTGATCACTTAGAGCGGGAAATCATGATGATAAAAGTCCGTGCCGATGGCGCTGCTCGGGCGGAAGTGAAACGTACGACCGATGTCTTTCGAGGACAGATCGTCGATATAAATCAGAATACCTATACCATTCAACTGGTCGGACCTTCAGGAAAACTCGCGGCGTTTATTGACGCGTTGGATGGATTTCAAGTCGTTGAAGTTGTTCGTTCGGGCGTATCAGGTATCGGTCGAGGTGACAGAATTTTGGGCCTCTGACCGCGACGTTAAAGACAGGCTAGAAAGGAAAGATATATGCAAGTTTATTACGATAAGGACGCGGACCTATCGATTATTCAAGACATGCGCGTTGTTGTTGTGGGGTATGGTTCGCAGGGTCACGCCCACGCTAACAATCTTCGCGATAGTGGTGTTTCCAACATAGCGATCGGTCTGCGCGATGGTTCGAGCTCTGCCACTAAAGCAACGGAAGCCGGTTTTGCCGTCGTTCGAGTAGCCGACGCGGTAGCAGATGCTGATTTGGTGATGGTACTAACTCCGGACGAAAAGCAGCAGCAACTCTATGTCGACGATATTGCTCCCAATCTCAAGAATGGGGCGTGCATGGCATTTGCCCATGGTTTTAACATTCACTTTGGGTTGATCGAACCTCGCGAGGACCTCGACGTCATTATGATTGCGCCGAAAGGGCCTGGTCACACGGTTCGGTCAACGTATGTCGAGGGTGGTGGCGTTCCGTCGCTGATAGCAGTGAGCCAAGACGCTTCGGGCCGAGCCAAAGAAATTGCGCTCTCGTATGCGTCTGCCAACGGTGGTGGCCGAGCGGGTGTTATTGAAACGACGTTTCAGGAGGAAACTGAAACAGATCTCTTTGGCGAACAGGCTGTGCTCTGTGGCGGTGCGGCCGCCTTGGTGCAAGCAGGATTCGAAACGTTAACAGAAGCCGGTTACGCTCCAGAAATGGCCTATTTCGAATGTCTTCACGAGCTAAAACTTATTGTGGATTTCTTTTACGAAGGTGGCATTTCAAATATGTGGTACACCGTTTCCAATACCGCCGAATACGGGGGTCTTACCCGGGGCGGCCGCATCGTAAACGATGAGACGAAAAAGGAAATGCGTCGTATTCTTGAGGAGATACAAAGCGGGAGTTTTGCGCGTGAATTTGTTAGTGAAAATCAGGCCGGCGCGCCGACCATGAAGGCAATGAGGCGTATGAGCCAGGCGCATGAAATTGAGGTAGTGGGTGCTCGTCTCCGAGCGATGATGCCTTGGATCGAAGAGAATAAATTGGTAGATAAGACCAAGAATTGATTAACGATGTCGGATGAAGGTCCTAAACTTGAAGCGGTAGATGATGCTAGAGGTGCCGAGGATCGCCCTCGCCGCGGGATTCTGCTGCTTCCTAATCTGATTACAACGGGAGCTCTTTTTTCGGGCTTTTACGCGATAGTTGCTGGCATGAACGGACGCTTTATCGCAGCAGCACTCGCGATTTACGTAGCGGCCGTGCTAGACACTCTGGACGGGCGCGTTGCTCGTTGGACCCGGACGGAAAGTCCTTTTGGCGCCCAGTACGATAGTCTTTCGGACATGGTTGCGTTCGGTGTTGCACCGGCGTTGGTGGTGTTCGAGTGGGGCCTGGCAGCTCTCGGCCAATTTGGTTGGGTTGTAACGTTTATTTATATGGCTTCTGCGGCGCTACGCCTGGCCCGCTTTAATACGTCGGGCGACTTAAACTCGTTTACAGGATTGCCTAGCCCAGCCGCCGCCGGCCTCGTCGCCAGTGCGGCTTGGGTCGGCTCTAGTGGTGATGCGCTCGAACCGTCGATACTGGCGATTGTGTTTATGACCCTTATTACGCTCCTCGCTGGGCTGTTGATGGTCTCTAATTTCAAATACTTTTCGCCCAAACGGTTTGGATTGAAAGGACGCGTACCCTTTATTACGTTCGTTGTTGTGGTTATGGGATTTGCTGTCGTACTCGTTGACCCGCCTCTGGTACTGTTACTTGTCGGGACCGCTTACGCTCTTTCAGGACCATGCGTGGCGGTTGTTCGGTGGGTACGCAATAACTAGTTGCAACGGGGGGCCTTTTTTTTGAGCTTCGTCATAAAAACTCCTGCTGACGTAAGGCCATCGGAAATCACGCCAGAGAGGGTTTATCAAACTCGCCGGCGATTTATGCATGTCATTGGCGCGGCGGGTCTGGCCTCGTCGGTACCACTGGCCGCACTTCAAGCGGGATGGATGGATTCAAAGGGTTTTACGTCAGCGCCACCGTCTGAGGACGCAGTTACGCCTCGGGGCTATGCAACGAGTTTTAACAATTTCTATGAGTTTGGGACCGACAAAAATGATCCGGCTGAGTTGGGCAGTCGTCTCACCACGGAACCTTGGAACGTCGAGGTGGCTGGACTTGTGGGCAAACCGGGAACATATGATATTGAAGATTTATTGGCAGGTGTTGACCTTGAAGAACGAATCTATCGGCTTCGCTGTGTAGAAGCGTGGTCGATGGTCATCCCATGGATCGGCTTCCCACTTAAAACGTTACTTGAGAGGTTTAATCCGTTGGGATCGGCGAAGTACGTCGCGTTTACGACGCTCTATCGCCCCGAAGAGATGCCGGGACAGCGATCGTATTTTAGCTCGATCAAGTACCCCTACGTCGAGGGCTTACGACTTGATGAGGCATACCATCCGTTGGCAATTATGGCTGTAGGCATGTACGGACAGGTATTACCTAACCAAAACGGCGCTCCGCTGAGACTGGTGGTGCCATGGAAGTACGGATTTAAGAGCATCAAATCGATCGTTCGTATTGAATTAACCGAGACGAGGCCTCGTACGACGTGGAATCTCACAGCGTCGAACGAATACGGTTTTTATGCGAACGTCAATCCGACCGTCCATCACCCGAGGTGGAGCCAAGGTAGTGAACGTCGTCTCCCCAGTTCGTTGTTTAATGGTAATCGGAAAATCTCAACCCGCATGTACAACGGTTACGAGGAAGTGGCTGGTCTGTATGCGGGTATGAATTTGCGCCTGAATTATTGAAATCGATTGTATTTGCGGCTTGCGCCATTCCATTAATGTTGGTGGGCTGGGATGTAGCAGTTGAAATTCGATCGCCAGGGAGCGTCTTCGGCGCCGATCCTGCCGAGGCGATCGTCGACCTCTTGGGGACATGGACGATCCGGTTATTGCTGATTACGTTGTCCATCTCAACCGTCGCTCGGATCGTCAAGCGCCCAAAGATTGTGACGCTTCGTCGAACGGTCGGTTTGTGGACTTTTGTATACGCTTGTATCCACTTTACGGCGTACTTCGCATTGCTTGCTGAGTTTAGTATTTCTGCTTGGCTAGAGGATTTTTCAGAGAGGACGTATATCACAGCAGGCATGACGGCTCTCATGTTGTTGATCCCGCTTGCTGTTACGTCGACCCGAAATTGGCAACGTCGTCTGGGACTCCGTTGGAGGAAGTTACACGCTCTGATCTATCCAGCTGCGATGGCGGCGTTGTTGCATGTCCTGTGGGCTGCTAAGGCCAGTTTTTTGGATGTTTTTATATATGGCCTTGCTCTTGCGATACTGTTTGGAGAAAGGATAGTGGTTAGAATCCGCCGACGCGCGAGTAAGGGCGCAATGAGCCGCTAAATGTTATGAACTCAAATAGTTATTGGCGCGACAACCTTCGCCTCATCGTGATCTGTCTGATCGTATGGTTTACGTGTTCCTACGGCTTCGGCGTGCTTTTGGTTGACGAATTAAATCGAATTCAATTTGCCGGATTCAAGCTTGGCTTCTGGTTCGCTCAGCAAGGGAGCATCTACGTATTTCTGGTATTGATTTTCTTTTATGCGCACCGCATGGCAATGATTGATAAAAAACACGATGTGGACGAGGACTGATGGACCTTCAGACACTGACCTACATTGTTGTTGGAGCAACGTTTGCGCTCTACATTGCGATTGCATTTAAGTCCAAAGCCCGAAGCACAGGCGACTTCTATGTCGCGGGAAAGAACGTGCATCCCATTGCAAATGGCATGGCGACAGCGGCGGATTGGATGTCTGCGGCATCGTTTCTGTCAATGGCGGGATTGATTGCGTTTCTCGGATACGACGGATCGGTGTACTTGATGGGTTGGACGGGCGGATATGTGCTCTTAGCTCTCCTGTTAGCCCCCTATTTACGTAAGTTCGGTAAGTTTACGGTCCCCGAGTTCATTGGCGATCGGTACTATTCGCAAGCCGCTCGAGTCGTGGCTGTGATCTGTTTGATTGTCATTTCGTTTACCTATGTTGCGGGACAAATGCGTGGTGTAGGTATTGTCTTTTCCCGATTTCTAAGTATCCCTATCGAATTGGGACTTATTGTTGGCATGGCGATTGTGTTCTTGTATGCAGTGCTTGGCGGCATGAAGGGCATTACCTACACCCAGGTCGCTCAATACTGTGTACTCATATTTGCCTACACACTTCCGGCGGTATTCATCTCGTTCCAAGTCACGGGCAATCCGATTCCTCAGCTTGCATTTGGTAGTGAAGTCGCGCCCGGTATAAGTTTGTTGGAAAAGTTGGATCAGATTGTCACGGATCTTGGCTTCGCTGAGTACACGTCCGGAACAAAAAGTACGATCGACGTGTTCTTTATTACGTTGGCGCTCATGGTTGGGACTGCTGGACTGCCGCACGTGTTAGTTCGCTTCTTCACGGTGCCGAAGGTGCGAGACGCTCGAGCGTCAGCGGCGTGGGCGCTTCTTTTTATTGCGGTTCTCTATACCACCGCACCCTCCGTAGGCGCGCTTGCCCGCCTGAACCTGACAACGACAATACAGCAATCCCCAGTGGGTGCTGAAAACGCAAACATGGTGTATGCCGAGCGCCCGGAGTGGTTTCGAACGTGGGAGG
>CAJWCW010000149.1 GCA_913030615.1 uncultured Gammaproteobacteria bacterium
TGGGTCACGAAGTGTCAGATATCGCGCCGTTTAAGCGCGTTTTTATTGCGAATCGCGGTGAAATCGCGATTCGGATTGCGAAGGCGGCAACGACGCTCGGGATGGAGTCGGTCGGCGTGTATGCAGCGGTGGATGCAGGGTCGCTCCACACGCGCTACACGACGGAAAATAGAGAAATTGGGAGTTCGGCTGGCGATCAAGCCGACCCAGTCAGCGCGTACTTGGACATCGAAGCACTCGTTGATGCAGCCAAGGCGACGGGGTGTGATTGCGTTCACCCTGGATATGGATTTCTTTCTGAGAACGCGGAGTTCGCGAGCCGATGTGAAGCGGAAGGCGTCACCTTCATTGGCCCCTCACCCGAGGCGTTGATTCTATTTGGCGACAAAGTACGTGCTCGCGCGTTGGCTAAGTCGATAGATATTACGGTCGTTGATGGAAGCGACGAGCTCATCGAAAGTGCAACAGAAGCGCAACAAATAGCGCGGGAAATAGGCTATCCCGTCATGCTCAAGGCGGCGGCTGGTGGCGGCGGGCGCGGCATGCGTTTTGTCGAAAAAGAAGCGGAAATGTCGGACGCGTTCGAGCGCTGTCAAAGCGAGGCGAATGCAGCATTCGGTAACCCCTCTTTGTTCCTTGAGAAACGGATTGCTAATCCCCGTCACATCGAGGTACAGGTGTTAGGTGATTCCAAGGGAAACCTCGTCCATCTACACGAACGCGATTGTTCGGTACAACTTCGCAATCAAAAGGTAATCGAAATTGCGCCTGCGCCGGATCTGGACCCGGGGCTTCGTGAACGTATTCTCATCGATGCGATCAAACTCGCTCGGGCGGGTGAATATACGAATGCGGGGACGGTCGAGTTCCTGGTGGTACCCGAGACAGAGGAATACTTCTTTATTGAATGTAATCCGCGCATCCAAGTGGAGCACACGGTCACAGAACAGGTGACGGGCATTGATTTAGTGGAAGCACAGTTCCGGGTCGCGGCGGGAGATTCGCTTGATGCGATGGGTCTCGCTACGCAACAGGAGGTAGGCCCCCCCAACGGTTTTGCGGTTCAGGCACGTGTCGTCGTGACAAGCCCGGGAACCATTACTGCCTATAAAGAACCGTCAGGCGTCGGGGTGCGGGTCGATTCGAGCGGTTATCAGGGCTATGCCGTACGCTCCCAGTTTGATCCGCTATTGGCCAAGGTGATTGGTTCGTCGAACGGCACCGGTTCTTACCCGAAGGCGTTGGTCCGTACGCTCCACGCGTTGCAAGAATTTCATATCGGTGGTGTTGGAAACAATTTGCAGCAGTTGGTTGCCATCCTGTCCCACGAGACCGTTCGGGCGGGTGATGCAAGAACGACATTGCTAGCCGACGAGTCCAATCTCAAACCTACCATCGGAACATCGATGAGTCCGGCGCTGGCCCTTTTTGAATCCAAGGCAATGCGATCGGACGTTACCCCTTCGACCGAAGCAACCCCGATGCCGGATCTCGACATCCCTGAAGGCGGACTGACCGTCGCCAGCACGATTACCGGTCATGTCGTCGAAGTCTCGGTGGGTGTCGGTGATCTTGTAGCCGTAGGGGATGCACTTTTCGTCCTGAGCGCAATGAAGATGGAAACGATGATCACGGCCCCGTGTGATGGCGTCGTAGCAGGCATTCAACCGCTTAGCCCAGGCGATGTTGTTGCTGCAGATCAAACAGTCGCGGTGATCACGCCAGCTACTGAATCAGCGAGCACCCGGATGCGATCGGGCGATCGCGCCGACGAAACGTGGTCGCCTGTGCTCGAGGCGATCGACACCCTGCAAGCGCTTGCAAAAGAACGACTAGCCCCCGGGTCGGAAGACCCTGGCGTGGTGCGACAACGTAGCCGGGGAAAATTGACGTGCAGAGAACGTATCACGCTACTCCTTGACGATGATTCATTCCGCGAAGTCGGAAGCGTCGCCGGGTTTGCGTCGTACGATGATGAAGGCGAGATCGTAGATTTCACGCCCGCGAACCATGTGGGCGGTTGGGGCAAGATCCACGGACGTACCGCCATCGTTTGTGCAGACGATTTTACTTCGCGTGGTGGCCATGCAGATGGAGCGATCGGTGCGAAGAGCGGTTATCTCGATCGTCTCTCGCTGGAAATGCGAGCGCCGTCGGTACGCCTGCTCGACGGTTCTTCGGGCGGTGGGAGTGTCGCTGCGATGGTGCCTGCCCAGAAGAAAGAGGGCGAAAGCACTGCCAAAGAAAGCAGAGGAGCGATCAAAGCTGGTCGTCCGAGGGTATCCGGCGGCGGTGGCTCTTACCTCCCCGGACATCTCGGCAGCACCATGTACACAGAACAATTGAGCACGGTCCCCGTCGTCAACATGTTGCTTGGCAGCGTGGTCGGGATCGGCGCTGCGAAAGCGGTTCTCGGACACTTTTCAGTCATGGTTCGCGACATTGCGCAATTGTTTGTCGCGGGTCCTCCGGTAGTGAGTCACGCGATGGGATACGAGATTACTAAGGAAGAACTCGGTGGTTGGCATATCCACTGTACCAACGGCTCCGTCGACAATTTGGCGGAAACGGAGGAAGAAGCTGCGCATATGACGCGGACGTTTCTTTCTTACCTACCCACGAGTGTCTACGAGCCACCGCCAGTTTCGACGCCCAATCCCGCCGATCCACCCGATCGTCGCGATGAAGAGTTGTTTAGACTTGTCCCACGTAAGAGGACCATGACATTCGATATCCGAAAAGCCATTACATTGATGGCCGACATCGATTCGTTTTTCGAGATTGGGCCACTCTGGGCTACAGATCAGGTCACGGGGTTTGTTCGATTTAACGGTTACCCGTTGGGCGTCATCGCCTCGGACAGTCAACACGCCAATGGCGGATCCCTCACGGCCGATGGCTGTATCAAACTCAAACGGCATCTCGACTTGTGTGACTTATTTCATTTGCCGGTGCTCAATCTGATCGACAACCCAGGCTTCGCTGTGGGGCTTGAGCACGAAATGGCCGGCACCATACGACGTGGTGGCGAATGGATGGTGGCCTTTGCACAAGTGGGGATACCGATCTTTTCGGTGTTAATGCGGCGGAGCTTTGGCGTTGCCGGTAACAATTATGCAACGCCACGGTCGCAACCTTCGATGCGGGTCGCCTGGCCTGCGGCTGATGTGGGTGGAATACCGCCGGAGGGAGGGATTGAGGCAGCGTACAAACGGCAACTCGCGGAAGCAGAAGATCCGGTGGCATTGCGCGCTGAGTTAAACGCACGCATCGAAAGCGCTCGCGGACCGTTGGGCCCCCTGTCACGCTTTCAAATTGAAGAGATCATCGATCCACGAGATACGCGGCGACACATCTGCGACTGGGTTGAGTCGGCGCATCGATTGGTGTCGCAACCGGACCGATTGGGACCGAGGGCGCTCCAGTTCAGGCCCTGACGCGGACTTAAGTCGGCGCCGGGACGGGTTCTTTCCACCGGTTGTAATAGGTGATTTCTTGGGCGCGTCGGCGACGTGCTGGGTGGAAACCGTCTCCCGTAAAGTATGCGGTGGGAAGCAGCGCGATCTGGGTTACGGATACTGGCAGACCTAACAATTCGGCAGCATCCTCTTCGTGCTGCAGGTGCAACGTTGTCCAAGCGGATCCAATGCCCCGCGCCCGCAGCGCTAGCTGCAAACTCCAAACTCCTGGCGTGACCGAACCCCAGTAGGTTGCTTGTTCGAATGTCGTCGTCCCGGGTCGATCAAGCTTGATTGGAATGATCATTAACGGTACTTCGTGTAGATGTTCGAGCAAGTACATGGACGATTCGACCACCCGAGCCGCGGTGGAATCGTTGCCCATCGATTCGATTTGTTTTTGTCCAGCTTCGAGGTAACCCCGACCAAATCGAGAGTAGAGATCGGCTAATGCCAATCGTGTCTCGGCGTCGTCGATGAGTAACCAACGGTTGCGTTCTAGATTCCCGCCAATCGGAGCGCGCGATGCGAGATCGATGCATTCGAGAACCACGTCGGTTGGTACCTGGCGGGTCAAGTCCAGACGTCGTCGGACCTGTTTGGTTGTCGTAAGGAAATAATCCAACGATTCAACGGGCGAATTGGCCATAAGGGTCTCCTCATGTGGATCGGCGGTGGAGGCTCATTAACCCATGAAACCAGCGCGTAGCGAAAGACGAGGTTCTTGGCATTAGGGAGGTCGGCAATTTATGATGTCGTTTGCGAGATTCGTGACTTCGCTGACGAACGATAGGAAGAGACAACATGTCCGAAGCTGAAAATGTTGAAGAAACAACAGCCCAAGCACCCTCATTCCAGATGCTGCACGACACGCTGGCTCCAGAGACCATCTCCGATGAGTTGAGGCCCACCATTGAAGAATTTGGTCTCGAAGAAAACTGCCGGCAATTGGCTACGGAGGGGTGGACCGTGGTCGAGGACGTCGCATCCCCTGAATTTAACGAACGTTTGCGCGACAAGATTTTAGAGCTACGTCCCGGGGGAAATATGCTCCTCGCAAAAGACCCAGTGTTTTCGGAGGCCGTCTTGAGTCCGAAGTTGCTGGCGATGGCAGAGTTCTCGGTCGGTCGTGGCTTCCTCATCAGCCAAGTGGCCGCGAGCGTCCGACCGCAAGGATCGCCATCGATTGGGTTGCACGCGGACGCTAACTGGCTTCCGGCCCCGTTTCCCGCCCACAACATGTTGTTGACCGGGTGCTGGGCGTGCGATGAGTACACTAAAGAAGGCGGTTCGACGTTAGTGATACCGGAGAGCAATGTCCTCCACCGTCACCCGGATCCGGACGAAGTTGCGGCAAAAGAAGGCGCGATCGCTATCGAGTGCCCACCGTGTTCAGTGGCAATGTGGGACGGCAACCTGTGGCATGCGAATTGGCCTCGTAAAACTGAGGGCGACCGGGTCGTTGCGCACATCACCTATACGCGTCTCATGATGCGTCAGATTGAAGACTACGGCGCGATTGCCGATGAACTGATTGAACGGCACGGTGATCGCATGGCTCAGTTACTGGGTCGTGGGGACTCGCTGGATAGCCCGACGGGCTTCCGGTACGACAAGCTCCTCGACACGTTCAACAACGCCAAGCGTTAATTGCTTTAACTCTAAACGGTGGCCTCCGGTCTTTGACCGGTGGCTAATTCGCTTTGGCGGTCAGCATAGCTTCGATGGCTTTCTTGCCTTCGACCGCGGCGGCCTCCTGCAGCTGGATTTGAAGTAACTGGGCAATGTACTGAGTTGTTGGCCAATCGACGCGGGCGTTGTCGAGTGGAGTCACCCCTTGAAAATTCATAATCTTGGCGTTGGCACCGCTATCGAGTAAGACTTTGGCGACGGCGGTACGACCGAAGAGGGCGGCCGCGTGCAATGCCGTTGATCCGTCATCGCCCCGCGCGTCGAGCTTTGCGCCTTGGTCGATCAGGACCTGGGCCGTGTCAGTGCTTCCCGCCACGACCGCAAGAACCAGCGGAGTCGCGTTGAGGTCGGGATGTGGTGTGTTGGCATTGAACCCTTCGGCAAGATGATTTTTCACGGCACTCGCATCGCCAATCAAAACCGCTGTCCAGACGTCGTTCTTCGCGATTTCCTGTAAAGCACCGTACAGAAGCGGGCCGACTTGTTCGCGCCCGCGCTCGATTTTTTTCCGGTTGGCGGGAACCTGCATTATGTCTTCGATGATATA
>CAJWCW010000150.1 GCA_913030615.1 uncultured Gammaproteobacteria bacterium
CCCGGGTGACGCGTAAGTCCATACGGATTCTTAGTCGCCCCGAACGCTGAACCTTCAGTCGTCCAACCGTATGCGAATTCATGCATCGTTGTTTTAGCCAGAATAATTGCCCCGGCTTTTTTTAGGCGTTCGACTTGAGTCGCGTCTCTGTCCGGCGCATGCCCCGCAAATAAAATCGAGCCGGCGGAGGTTGGCATACCGCGCGTTTCGTAGTTGTCTTTGATCAGCACAGGAATTCCGTGCAAGAGCGACCGTGGTCCAGAAACCCGACGTTCCTCGTCCAAGGCTAGGGCGAGCTGACTCGCGTTTGGGTTGGCGTGTTGGATCGCATTAATGGCCGGCCCTTTTTGGTCGTACCGGTCGATTCGGTCCTGGTACCAACGGACCAGATCCACCGACGAAAGCGTGCCTGCCTGCAGTTGGGCCTGAAGCTCTTCAATTGACTGGTCTAACACTGATCTCTCAAGGGTATCGGCTAGGAGGTGAAGAGATGACAGTACCAAGACAAAGGCTATGACCGTACGATACGACGCACTGGACCATGCTCCCATCAGATCTGTACCCCTTGTCCAAAGCAGCCATAAAGCTACGCCCCTTGGAGTGAGCTGTCACACCACTATCTTCGAATCACAACAATCACGTACAAAATACAGCCAACGGCAATTGCCCCGAATACCTGCAGTACCTCGGTCACGCTAACCCGAGTTAGGAGCCAAGCACATAACAAAATCGCGCCCCCGGACGCCCACGGACCCGATCGCACGATGTAATTCGCGGGGCTTGCGTCTGGACGACGACGCAGCACCGGTAAAGCCGCGCAAACGATAGCGTAGGTGATTAACCGGATGACGCTGTTGATTGTCAGAGCTTCGACAAAATTGAAGGTCAGGCATGCGAGCCAACATGCGACCGACGTCATCATCAGAGAACGCGTAGGGGTCTTATATCGCTCATGAGTGTGAGTCAAAAACGGGGGCGCTTGATTTGCACCTGCCATCGCGTAAGGAAGGCGCGAGCCACCCAAAAGGCCCGCATTAAGAGTACCCGACGTCGATATGATCGCTCCGATCACGATGACCACGGCGCCGATGGGGCCAACGAACACGGTGGCTGCATCGGCCAATGGACGGGTGGAAGTTGCCAAAGCAGGCAGCGTACCGATGGCGACTATTTGAATGGCTAGATAGAAGACTAGGACGAGTGCCAGAGTGAAAAATAAAGCGTACGGGAATGCTTTCGAGGGATTCTGCACTTCGCCCGCGTTTATGGTGGCGACTTCAAAACCGCTGAACGCAAAGATTAGAACCATGACGGCTAAAGCGAGCGTGTTGGTATCTGGCACCGGTTGAAATTCAAAATTACCGGGTTCGATAAACCAAATCCCGACGAGAACGAAAAGCGCAAGCGGTAACATTTTCAGGACTGCGAAGACATTACTCATGCGCGCTGCATGTCGAACCCCCACGTAGTTAATTACCGTTAGAGCGATCACGATGAGGGTCACCAAGAAAACCCTAGAGAATCCTTCGTTGACGGTCGGCCAAAATACACTGAGGTACGAAAGTAGGATGTCGCAAATGATTGCGAACGAGGTAATCCGAGTTAGCCAAAGCAGCCAGCCCACGTGGAAACCGATGACTCGGCCGAACGCCTTATGGGCATAAAGATACGGTCCCCCGGTCCCCGGAAAGCGGGAGCCAACTTCAAGGAAACATAGAACGATCAACCCGATCAACCCGCCGCAGATCACGAGTGCCAGTAGGCTGTAACTGCCAGCGAGCGCGAAAGCACGCGACGGAAGGCCAAAGATTCCTGCTCCGATAAATAGGTTGATCAGTAAGGCGATGAGCGACCAGCGCGAGATGCCTCGGGCGAGCGACGATGTAGGATCTTTCTTCAGAGGGCCCTCGCGTTATCTATGGGCGAATCCATTGTCTGTCCTTTAAACCGTTTTCTACTCGGTATCCGGGAACAACCCGTATGCGCGCTGCATCGTCGGGCTTCCGAAAGACAGACCTTAAATTATGAATATAATAATAAATTACAATATCTTATGTAGTTATTCTATATTTTGTCGAGTTTATATCGTTGAATACGACGGATTGGAACAAGATTGGTAGCCCCCCAAAGACCAAAACCAACAATAGGGATGCGAAACTCAGCTTTTAAGAATAAAATGCCGCGCCTGGTTATATCCTTATGACAAATGAAATTGAGCGGTGTCGTAACCGTTCGAACATGGAGAGGATTAAGTGAACGACTACAAGTTGATGCTACAAGAGTCTATCAAGACGACCACATTGATCGCCGCAGCGGTGGGGCTTTACGCGTCGGCGCTCGCCGCCACCGAAGAAGAAACGATTGAAGAAGTGATCGTAGTTGGGACCCAAATCAAGGGGGCCAAAATCGCTGGTGCGCTGCCAGTTTCGGTGATTACCGCCGAGGATATTGAAGCGTTCGGTGTCGACGCCGGAGACGAACTGCTTGAGAACATCTCAGAGAATGGGATGAACATGTTTAACGAGGCTGAAAATGCGTCGGGTGGCGTGAATTCGTCGAGGGGCGATGTCGGCGCTTATAACTTACGGAACATGGGTACGGGAAATACCTTAACCCTCTTGAATGGTCGACGCCTGGTGAACTCGCCCGGCTATCAGACCGAATTGCTCGGGGGAGACTTCGTGCCTGCGACCTCTGTCAATTCCAACCTAATCCCCGTAAACGGAATGGATCGCGTCGAGATCCTGCGTGATGGTGCTTCTGCAATCTACGGCGCTGACGCCGTCGCAGGTGTCGTGAACTATGTCATCGATCCGAATTACGAGGGGTATTCGCTCAAGACTAAATTCACTGGTTACGATCATTTTGACGCTCAGGATGTAACTCTTTCTTTTAAAGCCGGCTTTAACGCGAACGACGGAGCGACCAACGTAAGCGTTTACTTCGATCGCTACAGTCGTGATCGCATCCGCGCATCGGAAGATGCTCGATGGGGCAACTCCGATCATCGACACTTGATACCGGAAGATTCCCTTTGGGCCGGCGACACAAGATTTCGAAATACCAGTACCAATTCACTCTACGGTCAGTTCGATCTAGTTAACTCCAGTGAACTGGCGGGGACCGACTACGCCGCTTATGACAGAGTCTTCACCGATAGCAACGGCGAGTTCGAAGTCTTTCCACTCGGGGACGCACGTTGCTCCAATCGCTCAAGCCAAAACGGTCAAGTTTTTGATACCGGATACGGCACGTGCATCGCCGCAGACGGCAATGGCGTCGAACGATTTAACATGTGGGGCGGCACCGATCAGCGCTCCGAACTTGATCGAACCAATTTCTTCGTATACGTCAATCACGAACTGGATAACGGGATCGAATCTTTTACTGAGTTCGGCTATTACACGTCGGATAGCACGCTCACCCGCCACCCCTCGTTTGCGTTCAGTTCGTCGAAGCATCGGCTAGGACCTGATCATTATTACCTCAATCAACTAGCCGTCGACGGCAACACCATTTTTGCCGGCCAAAACACGTACATCGACAACTACCGATACGCCGAAATACCTCGGATGGTTAACGTCGAGAAAAAGACCTATCGCATTTTGCAAGGCTTTAGAGGCTCGCTCGACGCATGGGATTGGGAAGCTGCGTTTCTTGCCTCCAAGGCAACGTCCGATGACGTAACGAGCAACAGGTTATCCAACAACCTGATCAAGGAAGCGCTGTATGACAGCACGCCCGCGGCGTACAACCCGTTTAGTGCGGGGATCGATTCAAACATCGAACGCGCTGTAATTGATGTCTATCGGTACGGCGAAAGTGAATTGCGAATGTTTGACATCAAATTTTCAAACAGCGCGATCTTTGACCTGCCGGCTGGCCCCGTCGGTATGCTGGTCGGACTTGAGACGCGGCGGGAGGAGATTAGTGATGATCGTGATCCAAGATTGGATGGAACGATTACGTATACGGATTATGAAGGTGACACCTATCCGTTGGTGGCCGATGTCTTAAATTCGAGTCCTACCGGTGACGTCGAGGGCGACCGCCGGGTGACGTCACTATTCGGTGAACTTCAGGTCCCACTCTTCGATAGGGTCAATGCGCAATTTGCCTTGCGTCACGAAGATTTTTCGGACGTGGATTCAAGCACCGTCGGAAAAGTTGCCGTGGGCTGGGATGTGACGGATTGGTTGGCATTTCGAGGATCATTTTCGACGGCGTTCAGGGCTCCCAACATCATCCAGATCAACGAAAAAATCGTGGTCAGGACGGGGACTCGTAATGACTACACCATCGTCCGGGTGCAACAGCTCACTGGCACCGATGACGGTGATGTGGACTCCCGCTATTCGATGCAACGGCAAGCCACCGGTGCGGAAAATCTGTTACCGGAGGAATCGGACAACTGGTCGGTCGGCTTTGTCCTGACGCCAGGCGATATCGGGCTCCTCGTGACCGCGGATTGGTGGTCGATCGAAAAGGAAAACACCATCGGTTTGTTCGGTCGTAACAACCATACCGTGAACGACATGGTGTTGCGATTTGCCAACGGAACCAGTAATTGCGACACCTTTATGGGCAATCCCGCCGTGGTCCGTGAGGCGCCGGATGGCGACACTCTAGAGTATTTTGAGACTGCCGGTATTTGCCCTGTCGGAGAGATCAAGTATGTGGCCGACAACTACTTGAATCTTGCGACGCGAACTATCGAAGGTCATGACATTGCCCTGTACTACAGCATCGAATCTGCCATCGGCGATTTCAATGTGCGTTACGTCGGCAGCTTCATTGATTCTTTCGAGCAGATTCCAGGTGGCGAGTTCTCCTCCCTTCAAGAACAACAGGCCAGCGGAGCGATACCCGCGGATATCCCACTCGATGGATTTGGCGACCTGCTTGGTATGGACGGGAACTACGACAACAAACACACGGTAAGACTGAGCTGGCGCAAAGGTGATTTCGCGGCGAACGTTACGGCTCTACGGAAGGGGTCGTTTTACCAAAATTCGCTGACGCATAGCAATGGAACCCAGTACATCATTCCTTCCATGACGACGATGGACGTCACCTTCGCCTATTATTTTGACCTCATGGACGCCAAATCCCGCGTGCGGTTTGCGATAAAGAACTTCAACGACGAACGGGCCCCTCTGGCCGATCGTTATTACGGTTACTTCGCTGACGCGCACCAGGATCTGGGTCGAAACTACTACATGGATCTGCGAGTCTCCTTCTAGCGCAGGGAGACATGATCCGTATCGGGAAAGGGGCGTTAGCCCCTTTTTCGTATGTCTTTGTCTATAGCTTGTTGGTATTCGGCAAACTAAGCTCTCCCGCTCCGGTTACGAATGCTTCCAGGTGCCGCCAGGGAAATTCCATCATGCGTAGGGCTGCCCCCATCCTTATTGACGGATCTCGTCCCCTCAAATGAAACGGTCGTCGTGGATTCGCATCGCGGGACAACTTCTACTCGCGCTATTCGGTTCGGAAATCGCACTAGCCGATGGCGTGGCGGCAACCGCACATCCACTGGCGTCAAGAACGGCAGAGACAATCTTTGGGTTGGGCGGAAATGCAGCCGACGCAGCCATCGCCGTATCACTGGCGCTTTCGGTCGTGGAACCGACCCTAAGCGGCTTGGGTGGCCGAGCGCAGGCACTGGTTCGCACTCCGGATGGG
>CAJWCW010000151.1 GCA_913030615.1 uncultured Gammaproteobacteria bacterium
TCTACGGTGGCTACTTCCGAGATCCGGACGGTAACAAAGCGGTCTTTTTCCATATGGGTTAAATAGTCGAGCGTGAACCTCGGTCGATAGGAATAATTCGATAAACGACAAGCGAATCCATCTCCACATATATGGGCGTGTGCAAGGCGTGGGGTATAGACAATCCGCTCAAAGCAGGGCCACCGCTCTGGAGCTTCGTGGATGGGTCCGCAACCTGCCGGACGGGAGCGTTGAGCTAGCTGCAGAAGGGTCCGATGGCGCCGTTAAAAACTTTCTTAGCTGGTGTCATCACGGCCCTCGTTTTGCCAAAGTCGTATCCGTCGAGCATTCTGACGAGGAACCTCTTGGGGATTCCCGTGGATTCCAGATCGTTTAACAAACGAGCAACCCTCTCGCGCCATCGGTGACTCGCCCGCCGTTGTAATCAACACATCCCTAACTCAGTATCAGGACATTGGTATCTGAAGGACACTGCGACCTTGTTGGTCAAGATACAAAGCAACGAGACACCACTCGTACGGGAAGTCGGAGGCAAAGCCGCGTCGCTCATTCGGCTTAGCCAAGCTGGATTTCCTGTCCCGAGCGGCAACGTCCTGACGACAGATTTTTTCGCGCCATGGATCGAACAAATAGAAAAGAACGCTAATTGGCATGATGTCCTTTCTGCTCTATTTAAGGTTCGAACTTCGCAACCAAACCTTCAAGAGCGAGAGAGCCTCAGCGCCGCCTGTGACGAACTCAAGCAATTCAGTACCGATTTCGATTTTACGAAGGAACAACGCTCTGCGCTTGAGGAGATTCGCGGTGCCACGGCTGATCATCGTTTCGCGGTACGCTCGTCGTCTCCAGAAGAGGACTTAGCGGGTGCTTCTTTTGCTGGTCTCTACGAGACTGTGCTGAACGTCACATCCAACACGCTTGAGACGGCAGTCCGTCAGTGTTTTCGTTCTTGCCTGGACGCTCGCGTACTTATTTACAAGCGTGAAATGCGTATTGAGCAGTTTTCTCCTTCGATCGCGGTGGTAATCCAGCGACAAGTCGAGAGTGAAATTTCAGGCGTCGTTTTTTCCCTCAATCCGGTCAACAACGATTTTGATGAGCTCTTGATTAACGCTAGCTGGGGGCTAGGCGAGGCACTCGTGTCCGGTGAAATCACGCCCGATACCCTGGTGGTCGACAAGGTTAGTGGTGACGTGATTGGAAGCCGTCGAGGTGACAAAGGCGGCGTACGGTCCGATCAAGACTGTTTGAGTCCAGCCCAAATACTAGAACTTAAGCAAACCGTATCCCGGATTGAGGCACTTTACGAAGAACCCGTCGATGTCGAGTGGTCATTTTTCAAGGACATCTTGTACGTCTTGCAAGCGCGACCGATCACCACCTACGTGCCGTTGGCTAAAGAACTTCAGACAGAGCCTGGTGCTAAGCGGATGCTGTATTTCGATCGGTCACTCGCCGACGGCATGACCATGAGCGGACCAATATCACCGCTCACCATCGACGGCCTGGAGGTTCCCCTGCGTGAAATGATCGCCTTCATTGTTCCTGGCCTCGACCCCGAAGGAGTCGATCTTGCCGAAGCCGGCGTGATCGTCAGTGGCTCGCGACTCTACATGAACCTATCGATGTACATGCCACTCATGAAAAGTGAAGGGATGGCGAATCTGATGGCGACCATTAATACAACGCTCGCCGACATGGTGGTGGGTAACGATCTTGAACCCTATCGGATGGAAAAGCCGCCGCCCTTTCTCCGGAAACGTTCGCTCATCCGACATCTGCCACGGATTCTTTGGAAAACGCGCACGCTAATTACCAGTGTCGTCAAATCGATGCTGAAACCCGCGCAATTCTTGCGCTCCTACAACGAAGCGATCGATAACTTCGACGAATGGTTATCGCAACCTATTGATTTTACGCAGCCGCTCAAAGAACAAGTGATGGCGAGCTATTTGAAGTTTTGGGAGGTGACCGAAGCATCGACCTACCCCGCCCTCATTTTCTTTATGTATGCCAACGCAACAATCAAGCAACTTGACCGATCAGCGACACCTGGCACCGGTGATCTTGTGGACGCGATTTGTCGTGGTTATCCGGATGACCAAATCGTGCAAATGGGATTGATGATGTTCGATCTCTCGAAAGCTCTACCAAAACAGGACTACGAGGACCTTGAAACACTAGAGAAAAGGCTCCAAACGCGCGCTCTGGACCCCGTCTTCCTATCCCAATGGGACGTATTTATACAGCGATTTGGCTGTCGCGGACCCCTCGAAATGGAGTGGGCCAACCCTAAATACGGTGAACAACCCCGACTGGCACTGCAGCAGATTGCCATGATCGCCAATGCAGGCGGGACATTCGATCCACACGATGTCCAACGCCAATTGATTGCGGAGCGTGAGGACGCGTACGACCGACTCGGGCAGCTGTTGCCAAAACGCAAGCGGAAACGCTTGGCGAAAGCATACAAAACCTTGTTACTGCACTCGCGATCGCGAGAACTAATCAAACACCACATCATGCAGCTTTTCGGTCGATTTCGAATACGAGTGTTGCACCACGCAGATCAATTTGTCTGCGAAGGCCGGCTCGACACGCGCGATCAAATATTTGATGTGACCATGAGCGAAATTGATCGTGCGCTCCATGAACCCGCGTTCGATCTTCGGTCCGCCGCCATTGCGCGTGGTTCGAATTTTCACAAACTACAAGCACGGGTGAAGCATTTTCCGATGGCCATCGATTCGCGCGGGCGCATTCTACGTCCTCAAAAAAAAGCAGAAACGGGCAGCTTCAAGGGCGCACCGATATCACCCGGAACGGTCACCGGTCCGATCAAAGTACTCAACAACCCATTTGAAAAGGACATTGAACCGGGTGACATCCTAACCGCCGTCACAACCGATCCCGGCTGGACTCCATTATTCATCAATGCCGCGGCGGTGATTCTTGAGATTGGAGGAGAACTACAACACGGCGCCCTTGTTGCCAGAGAATACGGTAAACCGTGTGTCGCCGGCATTCCCGACGTTACTAATCTGTTGCACGACGGACAGGTCGTAGAGGTTGATGGAAGCGCCGGGACGATCCGAATCGTATCTAATCAAATCGATTAGGCAGTCGGGTCACTTTTTAATCCATTCCAATCCGGCGTAACCTGCCGTTACACGGCAATGATTCCAACGGGAGACACCGAAATGCAACAACCAACAAAGGACGAAATGGTCAACGTCCTCGAACGTCAGCAAACGGATTTTCTTGAAGAAGGTGCGGTCGCCTTTAAAACACGCATCGATCGCTTAGAACGCGTCATCAACATTTTGAAATCCAACGAATCCCGTTTGATTGATGCAATGTCAACCGACTTCGGTCATCGAAGTATGCATCAGTCGTTGTTTACCGATATCGCGGGCTCCATTGGGCCTCTTCGAATCGCGCAAAAGCAGCTGAAAGACTGGATGCGCCCTGAAAAGCGCAAAGCCGGCCCGTTTCCTCTCGGCCTTCTCGGCGCGAAAGCGCGGGTGGAGTACCAACCGCTCGGCGTGGTCGGTTTAATTAGTCCCTGGAACTTCCCAGTCAATTTGACGGTTACACCGTTGGCTGGAATTCTCTCAGCTGGAAATCGGTGCATGATCAAACCCTCGGAATATACGCCCGCAACGTCAGAGGCGATGGCAGAAATGTTCCACAAGGCTTTCGACCGGTCCGAAATCGCGGTGATCACGGGAGGGCCAGAAACCGGAGCAACCTTTTCCAGTTTGCCGTTCGATCACCTACTGTTTACCGGGGCTACCTCTATTGCCTATCACATCATGCGGGCTGCGGCCGAAAATCTCGTACCAGTGACGCTTGAGCTTGGGGGTAAATCTCCGGTCGTGGTCGGCCGAAGTGCCGATCTACAGAAGACTACCGATTCGATCATGACTGGGAAAATGCTCAATGCTGGACAAATTTGTCTCGCACCAGACTACGTCTTCGTACCCGAGGAAAGCATGGAGGAATTTATCGAGGCAAGTGAGCGCTCCGTCGGTCGCATGTATCCAACACTCTTAGACAACCCCGACTACACGTCCGTCATCAATCAACGTCACTTTGACCGATTAACAGGTTATGTGAACGAAGCCCGCGAACGTGGTGTACAGATAGCGGAGATCAATCCGGCTGACGAAGATTTTGCACAACAACCGCACCACAAACTACC
This sequence comes from uncultured Gammaproteobacteria bacterium, assembly GCA_913030615.1. Lineage (GTDB taxonomy): Bacteria > Pseudomonadota > Gammaproteobacteria > Pseudomonadales > Azotimanducaceae > UBA11889. The sequence goes on from CAJWCW010000151.1 coordinate 4,205, forward strand.
CCCGACGTTAATTATCGATCCGCCCAACGACTTACAAGTGATGCAGGACGAGATTTTTGGCCCGATTCTTCCCGTGAAAAGTTATCGTCACGTCGACGACACCCTTCAGGAAATCAACGAACGCCCGCGACCCTTAGGATTGTATTACTACGGCCGCGATGCGCAGGAGGAAAAGCGAGTCTTATCGCGTACGACATCGGGTGGAGTTACCGTGAATGACGTGGTCATGCATGTTGCACAAGAAGATCTACCCTTCGGCGGCGTCGGACCATCGGGAATGGGCTCCTACCACGGGATCGACGGATTTAGACGCTTTAGTCATGCGAAAGCTGTTTTTACCCAATCGCGCCTAAACGTGGCGGAATTAGCTGGCCTGAGGCCACCCTACGGCAAGAAATTGCTTGGATCAGCCCGTCAACAGATGCGCTGATACCGAAGGAAACGTTCAACAATCACGTAGTTCGTAGTTATCCCCGGCCAAGAAGCGATTCCCAAAACAAGTCGTTTCCGCGCACCCAGAAGCTACCAAACTATCCGTGTTGACTAACACTCAGCAAAACCAGTCGATACGTCCTGTTAGCCAACATTTTTCTCGAAACTACCAAACGCATAACAAGTCTCGCCCTGTGGATAACCTGTGAATAATGGGGACAACTTGCTAAAACGGGTCGTCTACGACCCGTTAGCCCGCGTGCGATAGCCGTAATTGTTATAACGATAGTTCGCGCATTGCTCGTTATTCCTCTGGTACGTATTGCGAAGTTATCCATGGAACAGGCACGAAATGTCGCCCCAACGATATTTCGCTGTCCCAGACAACCTACTAACAAACAAAGAGAGCGATACATCGGACGGATAATTCGCGTTTTGTTAGAAGACAAAGAACCCTTGTCTTTTCTGTCACGCAGATTTCTCAACGACTAGATTGGATTGAGCTACCAGTTTTTCGGCAACCCGAACTTGGTATAGTCGGTGGCCCTTCCGATTTGACGAACTTATGCGCTACGACGCTTTGGGACTAACACTCTCGGGACTATGCTTACTTCACTGTGTAGCGCTTCCCATTGCCGCCCTCAGCGCTCCTACTTCGCTGGGATTACTAGCGCATGAAGATTCGCTAACGCACATCGTCCTGTTAGCTTTAGCGCTGCCGATCGGAGGCATCGCATTTTTTTCGTCGTGGCGACATCACCGCTCATCCTCCACACTAATCATCGGAATGGTCGGTCTGCTCATCATGGCTCTTGGTGTTTCGCACATCTTCGGTCACGACAACGAGATCACCCTAACCATAACAGGGGTAATCACGGTTGCAGGCGCGCACGGCGTCAACTTGATTCGAGGGCACCAAAAAACCGATGCGGC
>CAJWCW010000152.1 GCA_913030615.1 uncultured Gammaproteobacteria bacterium
CCCAATGCGTCGGCGTCTTCGCCATCGATACGCGCCATGCTTCCTTCATGGACGACGGTGTAGGTACCCCCAAGTGCTTGCGTTAGCGTAACGAAGGTTCCTTCTGGAATCGTGGTCGGCGTCCCTGTCGGGACCAACCTTGCTTCGACCGTCCTTTTTAACGGAACGAGTCTACGTTCCACGGATTGAAAAACTCTCTCCGCAGCCACAGAGCGTGTCGGCATTGGGGTTATTGAATTTGAGAGACGAGTTGAGACCCTCGGTCACGTAGTCGATTTCTGTTCCACAAACAATGTCCCAATTTGCTTCTTGAACGTACACCCGAACTTCCCCAGAAAAATCAAACTGCTTTGCTGCTGCGGGCGCTTCCGAGAGGTAACTGAGTTCATACATGTAGCCGTTGCAGCCGCTGTCCGAGACACCAAGAAGCAGCGCGTTAGCACCTTCGCGTGCGATTTGTTGCCCCACATGATCTTGTGCCGCAGGGGTCATTGAGATCGTGGCTGGGTCGTATACGTGTGTGGTCATAGCGCAAGCTCCCTCGACCTAAACAAAACTGCGTGCCTTTTCCACGGTTTCGAGTAGGCGGTCGACATCAGACAGACGATTATACAGGCTAAACGAAGCACGAACGGTACCCGGTATATCGAAGGCCTCCATCAATGGCATAGCGCAGTGGTGGCCGGTTCGTACCGCCACGCCTTGCTGGTCCAGTAACGTACCGATGTCCGTAGGGTGTGACCCATCCACCAAAAACGATACGACCGGGCCTTTCTCCGGCGCGGTCCCAACAATACGAACACCCTCAATGGCCTTGAGGCCGGCGGTTGCGGATTCGAGCAACTGCTTTTCATGGGTAATCAATGAATCGCCATCCAATCCATCGATGTATTCAATAGCGGTTCCGAATCCGATGGCGCCAGCGATGTTGGGTGTCCCGGCTTCGAATTTGTATGGCAGACTTTGATAGGTTGTTCCCGCCAGTCGAACTTCTTCGATCATCTCGCCACCAGATTGCCAAGGTGGCAGTTCGTCGAGGAGAGCTTCCTTGCCGTACAGAATTCCTATCCCGGTAGGACCGTACACTTTGTGTCCGGAGAACGCGTAAAAGTCGCACCCCAACGCTTGAACATCGATGTTGAGATGAGCTGCTGCCTGTGCGCCGTCAACGAGTACTTGGGCACCGTGCGCGTGGGCTAGGGTAATGATTTGTTGTATTGGGTTGATTGTTCCTAGTGCGTTGGAGACATGGGCGATGGCAACGATGCGCGTTGCGTCGCCTAACAACGAAGCGAAATCGTCGAGATCGAGCACGCCATTGGGTTTAACATGAACCGCTTTGAGGGATGCGCCGGTCTGCGCGCACGCGATCTGCCATGGCACGATGTTGGAGTGGTGTTCCATTTCTGAGATCAGGACCTCATCTCCTTCCCCAAGTCGCGATTGGGCATAACAATTCGCGACGAGGTTGATTGCTTCGGTCGTGCCGCGCGTCCAAATTACCTCATGTGGTCGTTCTGCATTAATCCGTTTAGCCAATATTTGTCGTGCACGTTCAAATGCTTCGGTCGCTTTATCGCTGAGATTGTGGGCGGCCCGATGGACGTTGGCGTTATAGGTCTCGTAATAGGTGCGCAAGGCATCGAGTACGACTCTGGGCTTCTGCGTTGTTGCGGCGTTGTCGAGATAGACCAAGTTACTATCCATGATCAACGGAAAGTCTGAACGCACTGACTCTGTATCAAAGCTCATGGGTTCAGGTCTCGATTCCGAGTAGGGCTCGCCCATCTGCATGGGAGACGACCTCGTTGAGGAATCCCCTAATCAATATGGCTCGGGCATCGGCTTCTCCGATACCGCGCGATTGGAAATAGAAGAGCGCATCGGTATCTAGTTGGCCGACGGTTGCTCCGTGTGAGCAGACAACGTCGTTGGCGTAAATTTCGAGTTCGGGCTTCGTGTAGACCTCGGCCTCGGCACTTACAACCAAGTTGCGATTAGTTAGCGTCGCATTCGTCTGCTGCGCGTTGGGGGCGATATAAATACGACCATTAAAGATAGATTTAGCTCTGTCATCGACGTTGCCACGAAAATGCTGACGACTGGTGCCACCGGCAAACATATGGTTGACTGAAATTTGATTGTCGAGATGCAACGCGTCGTTAAGTTGCCACGCACCTGTTAGCTCTGCTTCGGCTCCTTTACCAAGAATATTTACGCTGATGTCGTTGCGGCGAAGACGTGCGCCGGTGGAATATTGGGAAAGACTGTATGAGCCATTTTCAGCGATATTGATTGCGACTAAGTTGTAGTCAATGCCAGTCCCCGGCGGTTGTAGCCGACGGTGTCGGAGTTTAGCGCCGGGTGCGACGAAACATTCCACGATTCGATTCGACCCGGTCGAGGTCTCGATGAGTTCGAGACGGGCTTCGGCTTCCACGATGACTAGGACGCGCTGGAATTGCCCATCGAGCTCCCCAAGTTCGATACTTTCGGTCTTGTCTTCCGGCTTCACGTGGATAACCACGCCGCAATCTACCTTTAAGTAGCTGATAGCAGCCAAGGGGTAGCGTCTTTGGTCGACGGCCTGGTTGACATAAGTAGTGACAAGCGAACGGACGGTGTCCGATTCGAAACCGACCGTGTGTGATGGTGTGGTGGGACTCGTGGTGGGTTCGCCACGATCTGATACGTTGTCTTGAGGATCAAAGAACGGGACCGGATCCGTGTATTTCCATGCCTCGCTGTTTGGTCGTGGCAACGCACCGTCTTTCAGTACAGCTAACGTATCGCGCCGGTCGAGCCAGGGGAGGTAGTGCGGTTCAAATGCCTCTAAAGCTTCTATTACAGAGGCTGCGTCAACTAACCCCATTCAATCTTTCTCCAACCAGCTATATCCTTTCTCTTCCAATTCGAGGGCAAGCGAGCGGTCTCCCGACCGCACGATAGAGCCGTTAGCAATGACGTGGACGAAGTCGGGTTCGATATGATCCAACAAGCGTTGGTAATGCGTCACAAGGACCACTGCGTTTGTGGTGTTGGCGAACGTGCTTATGCCGTTGGCCACGACGCGGAGCGCATCGATGTCGAGCCCCGAATCAGTTTCATCGAGAATGCTGACTTTCGGTTTCAGCATCAGCATTTGTAAGATTTCGTTTCGCTTCTTTTCGCCCCCTGAGAATCCCTCGTTGACTCCCCGTTTGAGGAATTCCGGATTCAGTCCGAGTTGTTCCGCTGCGTTCCTCGCCATCTGCATAAAATCGACTGCCGTGATTTCTGGGTTGCCATTCGCTTGGGCATGGCTGTCGACGGCGGCTTTCAAGAATTCCATATTCGAGACCCCTGGAATTTCAATGGGGTATTGGAAAGCTAGAAACAAGCCTCTGTGCGCACGTTCCTCGGGACTTAACGTTGTTATTTCTTGGCCCTCTAGCGCAATACGACCTCGATCGATTTGGTAATCCTCCCGGCCCGCGATCACGTTAGCGAGAGTGCTCTTGCCTGATCCATTGGGCCCCATGATGGCGTGAACCTCACCAGCGCCAATGTTAAGGTCGATGCCGCGCAATATCGGTTGATTAGCGACACTGGCGGCGAGGTCACTGATTTCCAGGAGATTCAACCGACGGCTCCTTCAAGACTGACTTCGAGCAGCTTTCCGGCTTCCACGGCGAATTCCATGGGCAGTTCTCTAAACACGTCTTTGCAAAAACCATTAACAATCATCGCGACGGCTTTTTCAGGGTCGATGCCACGTTGACGGCATAAGAATAGTTGGTCGTCGCTTACGCGGGATGTTGTCGCCTCGTGCTCGACGATGCCGTCGGGTCGTCGCGACTCAATGTAGGGAAACGTATGTGCGGCGCACTTTTCGCCGATGAGAAGAGAATCGCATTGAGTATAGTTGCGCGCTTTCTCTGCGCCCGGGTTCATTCGCACGAGGCCGCGGTACGCGTTCGAGCTGAGACCGGCACTAATACCCTTAGAGATAATCGTGCTACGCGTATTTTTGCCGAGATGAACCATCTTGGTTCCTGTGTCAGCCTGTTGATGGTTATTTGTGAGTGCGACGGAATAGAACTCGCCGACAGAATCATCGCCTCGTAATACGACGCTCGGGTATTTCCACGTAATCGCGGACCCGGTTTCTACCTGTGTCCAGCTGATTTTCGACCGATCGCCTCGGCATGCGCCGCGTTTGGTGACGAAGTTATAAATACCGCCACGTCCTTCCTCGTCGCCGGGGTACCAATTCTGAACTGTGGAATACTTGATTTCGGCATCGTCGAGCGCTACCAACTCGACCACTGCCGCGTGCAACTGGTTTTCGTCTCGCATAGGGGCAGTACAACCTTCAAGATAACTAACGTAGGCTCCGCGCTCGGCGATAATCAACGTACGTTCGAATTGACCGGTGTTGCGTTCATTGATACGGAAATACGTGGATAACTCCATCGGGCAACGCGTATTTTCTGGGACGTAAACAAAAGAACCATCACTGAACACGGCAGAATTTAGCGCAGCAAAAAAGTTGTCTCCCCGCGGTACCACGCTTCCTAGATACTTGCGGACCAGATCTGGGTGGTCGTGAACGGCCTCTGCAAACGAACAAAAAATCACGCCTGCCTCGCGCAGTGTTTCCTTAAACGTTGTACCGATGGATACACTATCGAAGACGGCGTCGACGGCCACGGGTGGTCGTTGCTGGGTGTCCGCGACGCCAGCGAGCGCTGCTTGTTCGTGCAGGGGAATGCCAAGTTTTTCGTATGTGGCGAGGAGTTCCGGGTCAACGTCATCTAGGGTTTTTGGTTGATCTCCTGAAGGCGCCGAGTAGTAAGAAATCGACTGATAATCGATTGCTGGAAACTGAACCTGCCCCCAATCCGGTTGAACCATCTCCAGCCATCCGTGGTAGGCATCAAGCCGCCACTGGGTTAACCATTCTGGCTCATCCTTGCGAGCCGAAATAAAACGAACGACATCCTCGTCGAGACCGGGTGGAAGCGTGTCGGCTTCGATATCTGTCACGAATCCAGCGGCATAATCGCGGCCGACGAACCCGTCAAGGGAGTTATTATCTGTTCCAGCCATGGGCGTTCTGAGCCAATCTTGCTGTTATTCTACCGAATAACCCACTGTTTTACTCGGGTATTAATCCGTGTTTAGAGTTCGGGTTCTGTCAACCGGTGAGGCACGATAAGATCGCGCAGTCGCAGGAGATAGCGGGCTTATGCCGGAATTAACGAGAATGCCAGAGGCCAATGTGTATCACGCCTACGGCATTTATCTTTTACATCGCCAACACCGGTTAATTCGGCGACTGATGCGAGTCTACGAACCGACGGTTCATGGCCATAAATTGTGGCGTGCGAGTTTCCTTTTGATGGATTACCTCCAGTCGCATCCACCTCATAAAGGCTCGAAGATTATGGAGATCGGCTGCGGTTGGGGTTCGGCGTCGGTGTTTTGTGCGAAGCGTTTTGGTGCAGACGTTACAGGCGTCGACGTTGATCGGGACATCTTTCCGTTTATGGACGTTATCGCCGCGCTAAACAGCGT
>CAJWCW010000153.1 GCA_913030615.1 uncultured Gammaproteobacteria bacterium
GGATGCGTCGTGATGGATTTGTTGTAGCGAAGCGACTGCGCGCGTTTCGAACGCGATGGGTGTCCCGGTGTTTGGATTCCGGTCGAAAAGAGGGAAGTTGCTGCTGGAAACGTCCAAACGAATCCGGTGACCTTTCCGGAAGACGTTACTGGTTGCGCCTAGTTGGATCACGATGGACGCTCGTTGTTCACCGACATCATAAGTTTGTCTAAGGATACCGTCTGCAATGTTGTAGGCAGACCCGTCCGGATAGACATCGACAAGTTTTGCGGTGAAGTCCGTCGACGGGGCGTCGGTTGATACGACAAGGTTTGCGCGAACATAGCCTGTGACTTCAACGTTTTCGGCCAATGGGCTTGAGGTATACGAGAGCACGTCGGGACGCAATTCGATTGTGTTTTGTCGTTCGATCGCCATTCCCGGGCCCATAAACGCACCGCCACGAGTGGGGACTGGGTTCAGCGGGTTGTAGGTAAAGACATCGGGTGTGTACGTGTCAAAAGGCGCTTCGAGTAAAAGTTGACCGTCGCCTCTCGGGTCGGCGGCATTGCCATCGCTTTGAAGAAACAACCTGGTGTTAACGGCACGTGCTAGTGGCCATGTTTGTTCGTCGCGCCAGCGGTTGTCTCCCATGACAAATATTCGGACTGGAGACGTTGGTACAACTTTGCGCTCCTTAAGGTGCCGATCAAACCAGTCAAAACTACGGGCGATCGAGACAAAGCGAAAATTCTCGGTCGAACTCCCGTCGGGGAAAAACACGTTTTTGGCGTGACCCCACGGTCCGATAATGAGTCGCGACTGTTTGGATACTGATGCATCGGCATGACTATTAAGGGCTTTAAAGTCGTCGAGCTGTGTCTGAAGGAACGGGTCGTACCAACCGGCCAACAACAAGACGGGGGCTTTTGTCGCGTTCGAACGATGGGTACCGTCCACTTGTTGCCAGAAGGCGTCTCGTTGACGGTGGCTCGCCCAGTCATTGTAAAAACCAACATCCGAAACGGATCGATCGTCTGCCTCAATTACAGGGAAGCCGTTGGCTCCGCGTGCGACGAGTTCGGGCGTCACGCTCTCATAGCTTTCAAAATGCACGGTGTTAGCCCACCACAGTGCTGATTGAAGTCCGAAGGCGCCGCCTCGGTGCAGCGTACGAAAGAAATCTGTGCTCGACTCGTAAACGTACATGGCGGATAGCGGGGGCGACTCATTGTCAGCGATCGCCCACTGCGTATAGCCGAAATAAGAGCCTCCCCAAGTCCCGACTTTGCCGTTAAACCAGGGTTGTTGAGAAAGCCAGCCTAAGGTCTCCTGCCCATCGCGACGCTCATACCGGAAGGGGACGTATTCGCCTTCGGACTCATACCGACCGCGCGTGCCTTGAAGAACGACAGTGAATCCTTGTTCTGCCCAGCTTCGTCCGATCAGGCGAGCGAACAGTGTCTGTTTAGCCGTTTTTGTATAGTTCAGCCGCACTAGGATGGTGGGACTTTTGACGCCTGCCCTTATCGGGTGGTACAGGTCTGCGACCAGCTTCGTACTATCTTCTGTCTGGAAAGACCGCCCAGTTTCGATTCGAACCGCGTACAGCGGAACACGTCCGGTGATCTTCCAAACGAGAAATGCGGGTGCAGCGAGATAACTAACCCAACCGAGGTAGCAGCCGATCAAAACAAGTGATATCGCCGACCCAGTGGCGACACGAAGTCGACGCCACCGGATCACAAAGGGCGAGCTACCGAGGTGGCTCACTAGAGATATTGTGTACAGACCCCACGCGATGCAATAACTCGCTAACACCCAGTGGAAGAAGATGGGGATAGAGCCGCCGGTCCAACGTTCCAGAGGATACAGACTCATTCGAACGACGTAACGAGTCACCATGACCAGCAAGTAAATAGCACCGAAGACGAAGAGCGCCTTGCCAAACCGGCGACTTCGGCCGGCAAAAAAGCCTGTACGTTGAGTGAAATTAACGTTAACCCACGTTTGCAATCCGAGAATCGCCAGCTGAAAGAGGAGAAGCGGGGGATAGTCAACAACACCGGAGTACCATTCCGGCGAAGGTGGCAGAAATTCCACGCCCCAAAATTGCACAAGAATCTGGCCGATGACACGGGCGAGGAAAAGCGCCTGAAGAAACCAGAGTAGACGTGGGATTAGTCGATCATCGAGAGGCTGCATTAGGGGCCTAGAGTTGCCTACTATCTATGAAAGTAACGCGTCAGAACCAAATAAGTCGGATTTGTATCGAATTTCGAATCCGTGCGCGGTCACATCTTGACCCGTGCCCGGACAGACGAGGCGACCTTTGGAACCGAACATCAATGACTCGTTGGTGACGTCGGTTTCAAGCAACAACGTCCCGAAAGCACCCTCCTGAGCGATAACGCACTCCTTGAATTCGTTCGCGAGGCAAAGACCGGCGCGGGTCAGAAGACTGGTTTCACCGACTTGCGCGCCGATAATTAGTGGAATTCCCGCGTCAGATAGAAGACGAGCGATTGAGCGCGCTCGCATTAAGCCGCCCATCTTTGAAATTCGAATGTTAACGATGACGTTGTTCTGTGATGTATCGATCAGACCGAAGTGGCTTATGTTGAGAAATGACTCGTCGAGGATGATTGGGACCGGGGTTATTCGAAGTAAACGATTGAGCTCGTCGAACGCTCTCGGCTGGAGTGGTTCTTCGAGAGCAAAAGGCGCAACAGAAAGTGAGTGCAAATAGGTCGAAACCTCTTCTACGGTTCCCCAAATGTTGTTGGCATCGAGCCGTATACGAGCGTCGGGCACGGCCTCTCGGACTAGGGAAAGCTTTTCGTTGTCGTTTTGTGCCTCGCCGGTAATTTTTATCTTGAAGTCGCCGAAGCCGAGTCCAGCATATTGCGCGACCAGTTGACCGAATGCTGACGGGGAGTTGTCTCCAAGTACCGCTGTGTATTGAAAGTTGCCGACAAGTGGTGGTGCCCCGAGGGTGGTTTCAATGCTTTGCCCGAGATCTTTCGAGATCGCATCAAGTAGCGATAGTTCAATCGCACACCATGCGGCGGGATTGGCATTGATTTGGTGTTCGTGCCGATCGATCCAGACATCGAGGTCGTTCGTGGAGTGGATGCTCTTTGCTAGGTCCGCAGCATGGTGTTCAACAAAGGTAAGGCAACCGGCGAGTGTCTCGTTTGTCACATATTCGCGTGGACACCCTTCACCGAAACCAACGCACTCGTTCTGCGTGCGGGTCCTTACCAGTAATGCTTCGGTGCGAGATCGATCGGCGCTGTGATGTTTGAAATGATGTCGAAACGGAATATCGAGCGCTCGCGCCTCAATGTCGCGAATATTCATGGCATTCGGCGCGCCGATATATCGAACGAAAAGTCTTTTGCATGTTGCAGGATGACGGGTTTGAACTGGCTTTCTCGTTGACCTGCAGCGAGGTAATGCATTTTGTATGCCTCCCCAGTTCCCGGTTGGAGCTGAATCATTTCTACTGGACCCAGGCGGCCGCTCGCGCGCTTCGATTTATATTCCATATTTGCATCCTGAAATTGGCCGTCAACGTATGCACCGACCGCATTAGTGTTGATACGCTGTTCTGTCGCTACCTCAACGTAGATGCGATATTTCATTTCCGTGTCGTCGGCCAAAGCTTGATAGAAGCGCAGGTCGATTTCAAAGTGGGACTTGGTGGCGTTCATCGCATCAATCAGCTGGCTTTCGTAAAGTTTTTCACCAGTTACGTTAGTGATCCCTTTGCCCTTTTGCGAAAACCGCAGCGTGGGCGTGGTGAAGAACTTGCCACCGACGGTGACGATGTCATTCATGTTGTATCGATAGAGCCCTGCGGGCGTAGTAATAAAAACGTAGTACGCTTCGCCATATTCGAGCTGATGTATTGGCAGGAACGAGGGCCGCTCTTCTTCCCATTCGCTTTGTCGCACGAACTCGAAATAGTTCTCGTCAATGGTGGGGACGCCGCCATTGGTTTCTGTGTCAATGGTGACGGTCCCACGAAACTCGCTGGATAGGTAACCGAGGTCGGCAATTTGGATGTCGGGGGGCAAATCCGGTCGAAGAGAGTCCAATGCAATCCCACAGCTGCCACCGGTCCAGGTGGTCACCAGTTTCAAGTAAGGCCAAGCGTTCGCAAACGAAATACGATCGTTCTTTACGGCAACAGATTCGAGTTCTTGGGCGCGCTTTGGATTGCGACGTAGTCGTTGTTGAACGATAGCTCGAGTTTTTGCATCAACTTCTCCCAGAAAGCGGCATGTGCCCGTTGCAATATCCGCAATAAGCGCTTCCTTGTTGTCGTTCGTCAGTTCCAGCAATTTATGGAAAGTCGACGGATTGGGGCTCGCCAATAACGTGATGTCGTTGTGGGCGAACGCCAAGCGGCAGATGACAAGATATTTTGTCTCGTAATCTTGGATCGAGAAAACCGTGTTGGGTACGACGAACTTTCTTTGCGCTAACCGAGGCATGGATTTGTATACATGCCCTGAAGCACTTCCGACCGGCGCGCCCGATTCCAAATGATCCTCGGTATCGGGGCTTGCCATGCCTAGGATTCGTCCAGCGTATGCCTCAGGGCAGTACTGGTACTGGAGATACGTAAAAAGATTTTGCGTATCTTTCAACGAATCGAGAGTCTCTCGTAGAACGGGGATGTATTTAGGACGGCCCGTGGTGCCGCTCGTTTGGTTGTACATAACCACGGGCTTCGTTGTCAGGATAGGGGCTCGGGTTGCATCTTGTTTTTCGATGAATGGCCGAAGATCTTCGTACTCGTGTACGGGTACGTTGTGCACATAGTCCTCGTGATTTTTGATCGAATCGAAATGGTGTTGACGACCGAACTCTGTGCCCGCGTTGTTGGTCAATATTCGCTGGAGCGTTGTTAATTGGGTGTCTTGGGTATTTTTGCTGTGGTCGATAAACGGCTGATAAAGCCTGCGGCGAAGGAGACGCATTCTGAGGTTGAAAAGACCATTAATAATGGACTCCGCCGCTGATCGCAGCGGTAACTTTGATCGATCGATGCTGCCAGAAAAGGGCGTTCGCATTTGTGCTCGGAAGTCGAGTGGGTAGTTTCGATTAAGTAATCCGAGTTCCTCAACGCGCCTCGATTTGGGGAAGAAATAGGTACCAAAGACAAGATCCCAAACAATGATGTTGTTGCCGTAATTGGAGTTGGCTTCTTTGGAGATGCGTGAATGGTGCCAGCGATGCAGTTGGGGACCGCTGATTAGGTAATTCAAAGGACCCAATTGAAGTTGAATGTTGCAGTGTTGAAAAAAACCGTTAATGGAATAGAACACAAAATAAAGGGCGAGCACGTCTTCGCCTACGCCAAGGACGATGAAAGGCAAGGCGTCGAGAAAAAATTGGAGGGTTTTATCGACGGGATGAAAACGCCCAACATTTAACCAGTAGAGTTTTTTTGGTGAATGATGGACCGCGTGAAATTTCCATAACCGCTGTGATTCGTGCATCCAGCGATG
>CAJWCW010000154.1 GCA_913030615.1 uncultured Gammaproteobacteria bacterium
GATCCCAACGCGCCGGGCTTCCATCTCATCTCGGCGTGTTGGATGTTAGTGCCTAGATCACCCACGCGTCGTTTTCGACTAACGCGATCGAAAGCACGGAGCGTCAGGCGAGTTCCGTTAACGCGCGAATAGGGAACAACTCGCCAGAGATACGTGCCGAACTATCCGACGCAAGAAATACGGCCAGATCCGCGACATGTTCCGGATCAGGCGGAAACTGGAGATTCGGTACAGGCGATCCGTCTTTGCGAGTCCTCGGCGGGAGCCAATCGGCGACGCCTTCTGTTGCAGTGAGACCCGGAGCGATGCAATTCACGTTAATGTCGTGGGGTCCCCAGCAACTTGCCAGCGATTTCGTCAGGTTGATGACGCCCGCCTTCGCTGCGCCGTAATGGACGAAGCCAGGCGACATGCGGATCCCCGCGACTGACGAGACGTTGATGATCCTCCCTCCACCCTGTTCGATCATGACTTTGGCCGCGCCCTGGCTGCAAAGGAACACGCTGGTGAGGTTCAGCGCGATAGCTGCAGACCACTCTTCTGGCAGGAGATCGAGTGGCTGCTTAACGAACATCGCGCCACCCGCATTGTTCACGAGGATGTCGAGTCTACCGAAAGCATCGACCGTTCTATCAAAAAGATTGGATACTTCTTCCGGCTTCGTCACGTCGGCAGAAACGGCGAGCGCGCCCGGACCACTTGCGCTCAATTCGGCAGCTAGCCGATCAAGTTTGTCCTGACTTCTACTCGCAATGACAACGCGAGCGCCGGCAGCCGTATACGCGCGTGCGATACGAGAACCGATGCCTCCAGCGCCTCCGGTGACGATGGCGACCCGATCGGCTAATACGTTGTCCAATTTCTATTCCCTCTTGCTCATACGTAATCGGAATTTCGGTTGTACGGCACCGACACCTCCGTGGCGGAAACCCCTCGCGGCACCTGGATTTGGTTCATGAGTTTAGATTGATCAAGAATTGACCCACTTCCTTGGTCGAGCGCAATCGAACGAATTGTACATGTCGGTACTGATCGTTATCAGATAACGCGACGTATCGCTTGCGATTGTGTGCAAACGTTGTCAGCGACCACAAGATAATCGAATCGCGGCTCAAAAACGTTTTCTTGAAGGTCTCCTTGTTCCCTGCCCAGAGTTCTTTGCCGGTACAAATTCTCGTGATGGCGCGGGCAACGATTCTCGCGAAGACGAGATAAAGCGGTAAGTCGAGCCAAACGACCATCTCGACCTGTGCCCATTTAATTTGACGCGTCCGATCATAATTTCCGTCGAGAATCCAACGACTGGTCGAGAGAGCGTCGCGTAGTTTTGGGAAGAACTCGTCATCGGTTGTTTCTGTCCAGTTGGCTTTCCAGAACAACCTGTCTAATTCGATGTAGGGTATATCCAAGCGGCTTGCAATCTCGCGTGCCAGTGTCGATTTACCACTGCCGCTCGTGCCAACCACGTTGATGCGTTCGTATTTCATGGCGACCAAAGGCGCAATTCACTGCACTCGAGAAGGCGAAGCAAACGTACGCCCATGTCCCTAAGGCGTCAAAGTTGGCAATGGCAATAAGTGTTTCGTCCGCGTCGTAGTCATTAGATGGCTGAAAGAGGCGTAGAAAATAGCGATAGGCGGCCTTCTACTCCCGAGCCGATGAAGCGGGTGTTGAAGGAGAGGCGATTCTCACGGGCGTTCAAGTGGCGTACCGTATCACCAGTTTGTTGATGAGCGCGGTAGCGATGGAAGAAATCTTTGAGCCCCGTGGAATGAATCGATCCCAAGACCGGACCGACGGCTGGGTAGGGGGTCGCGCGGATACCTGGCGAGGACATTGGCAAGAAAATCCAGCCAGCCGAGCGGGCGCTGACGCCCGCCGTATGGTCGAGGACGAAACGTATGCTGCCGGCGTAGCACAGACTATCCGTGATCGAGATACCTCGATTGCTCATGCTGGGAGCGCTCCGTTAGCCAGCGCAGGCCTGACAGTCGAGCCGCTGTCTCCGGGTATCGGTGTCATTGTTCACGGGATTGATCTGGCGAGTCCGACCGACGCCCAGGTGGCCGAAGTCTGGAATCTACTGATGGAGCGAAAGGTCGTCTTTTTTCGCGATCAGGGCCATATCACGCGCGACCAACACATTGAATTTGGCAAATGTTTCGCGAAAGTGGGGCTCGCCTTTGGTAGACAGCAGGCGTTGGCGGCGAGCAACAACTCACCCGACGATCATCCGGAAATTCTTAAACTGTATGCGGATGAGCCACGACCCTTCGCGGCCTCCAATTGGCATTCCGATGTCACCTGGTCTAACAGGCCACCGCTCGGCTCCATACTGCTCTCGCGGAAATCGCCGCCGGTCGGCGGCGATACGGTATTTGTCGATGCCTTCGCCCTTTGGGACAGTCTCAGTCCGGTGTTGAAAGAGTTTTTTGAGAGTCGACAGGCTAACCACGGACGCGCTGGCCGAAACGAAGTAACCCATCCTATCTGCCGTACTCACCCGGTAACCGGGAGGCAAGCGCTTTACATCAACCCTACGTTTACGAATTCGATCTGCGACATGGACCCGGCTGAATCAAGCAAGCTGTTGGCCCAGCTCTACGCAAAGATGTACTCGACGCCCGAGCACGCGTGCCGCTTTCGCTGGTCCGATGGCTCTGTCGCCATGTGGGACAACCGGAGCTGCCAGCATTACGCCGTTGGCGACTTTTGGCCGCATGAACGAAAGATGGAACGCGTCACATTGCTGGAGCCCGTTACCGAGGACGAAGTTCCATTCTGGTTGGATGCCGAAGGAAATCGTCACTACGGCGAGTTGCTTACCTCGGAGGAAGAGATCTCGACACCAATTGGGATGTCCTAGCGGATTTTGCGAGTACAACGTTTCAACGTGTACCGTTACTAAGTAGGCGTGGATTGTGTTCAAACGCTTTATATTTTTGTTGTTAAGCACATCTAGCTTTCAAGTTCTTGCCGTGGATACGAACAAGTTGGAATCTATTCTCAACTTCCATCTCATTACGAACACGATTGGAATTGCTGGGCAGCCCACAAAAACTCAATTTGTGGATATCAAGAACGCCAATTTCTCGGTCGTGGTTAATTTGGCGATGCCGGACTCGACAAATGCGCTGCTGGACGAGGGTAGCGTTGTTAGTTCCCTAGACATGACCTACGTCCATATTCCCGTGCCCTGGGGGACGCCTTCTGCCTCCCATGTAAAGAAGTTTTTCGGCGTCATGGATGCCCTAGAAGGAAAGGGAGAAAAGGTATTTGTTCATTGTGCTGCAAACTACAGAGCGTCCGCTTTTGCCTATAAGTACCTCACATTGAGAAAAGGAGTTTCTCCCGCGCAGGCGACGTCGCCATTGCTACACCGATGGCTTCCGGAAATGGACGGTAACTGGAAATCAATAATGCGATTGCGGATGGATCAAATTGATTAACAACTCGGGGTCACGATGATCACTTCAGTCACCGACGATCTAGAAAAATCAGAGACTATCTACGCATACCGATAGATTAGGGTGTTCGTCGGGAAGCGCGTTGGAGTGCGGTTCGGTTGATCTTTTTATCCTAACGAGGCCAACTAGCGCCGCACGCAGGGAACAGGGGCGGAGATTGGAATTCGAAGAAGTAATCCGGGGACGTCGGAGTATTCGTGGGTATAAGACCGATCCGGTACCGAAAGAGGTGATCAAAGACGTCATCGAGTTGGCAAACCGAGCGCCATCTTCGATGAATACCCAGCCATGGCACTTTCACGTGGTGACGGGCAAACCCCTGGACAGGATTCGAAAAGGTAACACTGAGCGAAATCTAGGTGGCGTCGCGCCGTCCCGCGAGATCCGGATGCACGGAGGCTATCTGGGCGTACACCGGGAGCGTCAGAAGGCCATAGCGGCTCAGCTCTTTGAAGCGATGGGCATCGATTGGGGAGACAAGGAGCGTCGTCACGATTGGGTTTTGCGCGGATTTCGACAATTTGACGCACCCGTTTCCATTGTCGTGACCTACGATAAAGATCTAGCCGATAACGACGTGGCAATTTTTGATTGTGGCGCAGCGGTCAACGGGTTGGTCAATGCAGCCTGGTCCAAAGGACTCGGTGCGGTGATCAACGGGCAGGGCATCATGCAATCACCCGTCGTTCGTGAATTTGCGAGGATTCCGGAAGACGAAATCATCATGACGTGCGTTGCCATGGGTTATCCCGGCGGGGAGTTTGCAGCGAACGATGTTGTTTCACATAGACGAGTCGTCGACGATGTCACGCAGTTCGTCGGTTTTGACGACTGAGACCGATCGCTTAGCTGGGTGGAAGACAACTACAAGTCCTTGACGCGCGATAGGTTGAAATCCAAAAACGATGTAGTAGAGGGCGACAAATGAAAAGACGGGAATTTATTCAATCAGGTATGACGCTACCGGTAGCTGGCCTCGGGTTGGCGGGTTGTTTTTCCGGTGCGTCCAATCGCTATCTCGAAGGTAATTTTGCCCCGGTTCTTGCCGAGTCGACCGTGACCTCGCTTGATGTTACAGGGATCATTCCTAACGAACTCGCCGGCCGTTTCGTCCGTAACGGCCCGAACCCGAACGGCAACGATAGCCGTAGTAGGTATCACTGGTTTGTCGGAAGGGGCATGGTGCATGGTGTTCGTCTCGATGCGGGCCGGGCAATGTGGTACCGGAATCGATACGTCGCTAGCGACTCCGGTCAGACACCTAATACCAGCGTCATAGAGCACGCGGGAAGAACTCTAGCCATCGTTGAATCCGGCAGCTTGCCGGTCGAGCTCGATTATGAGCTGACAAGCGTGAATGACGATATGAAAATGGGCGGCGGATTCACTGCCCATCCGCAATTGGATCCGGATACCGGTGATCTGCATGCTGTTTGCTATGACTGGGCGACCCTCAGAGACCATGTCAGGTACGTGGTTATTGATCGTGCTGGCGCATTGAAATCGGAAACGAAGATCCCACTGCCTGGCATGAGCATGATTCATAACATGAGCATCACGCAGCACTATGCAGTGATTTACGATCTTCCGGTCACGATGAGTTTCCTCGCGCTCGGCACGGGCGCGAGCTTTCCATTTCGTTGGAACGATGACCACGAAGCCCGGATCGGCCTCGTCCCCCGCCAAGGCGATGACCGCAACATTATTTGGAGTTCCGTTAAGCCGAATTATGCCTACCATCCGATGAATGCATATGAAGATCCCGAGGGGCGGGTAGTCATCGATATTATTCGGTACGACAAGATGTTCCAAAGCGATACAAACGGACCGTTCGGCGACGGCTTACCTCGACTCGATCGGTGGACGATCAACCCGGTATCGCGAGCCTTGAGAGAAGAGATTGTTGATGAACGGCCTCAGGAATTCCCGCGGTGTCATCCCGATCTCAACGGCAAACCATACCGCTACGGCTATGCCCTATCGGTCGATGCCGATTACGGATTTCCGGCGATTTACAAACACGA
>CAJWCW010000155.1 GCA_913030615.1 uncultured Gammaproteobacteria bacterium
AATATCGAAGAAATCCGGATCACGGAAAACGGACTCGTCTCGATTACCGGACTCGTAGAGAAGCAACACTTTATCGCCAGCGCGAACGAAGCGCTCACCCAAGGTCACGTCACGCGTGGCGGTACGCTTAATATTTTTTACGGGACATACCCAGCGCAACATTTCTTCGATTGAGGAATCCAGCAACCCGAGATCCTGGCGCAAACGAGCCATGCTATCGGGGTTCGCGAGCAACGCGTCGAGCCCTCCACTCGCGACGTGGCGCGTAGTTTCATCCCCTCCGACCAAAAGCAACAACGCTTCGTGGAGAAAATCTTTATGTTCCATGAGCACTCCGGACTCCCGAGCCACGACCAGTGCCGATAGCAAATCGTTGCCGGGCGTGCGGAGGCGACGTTCGTAGCATTCAGAGATGTACGCATCAAACTGATTAACCGCGTCCCGTACCCGCCCCTCGAAACTGGCCGGTTGATTGGACATGCCCGTCGCGATCAAATCCGACCAATCAAGGAGTTTCCCGTGATCGGCTTCTGGGACGTCAAACAAATGTCCAATAACCATCATGGGAAGCGGCTTCGCGATCTTTTCTACGAAATCAAAACTCGTACCGGCATTCGATATGAGCGTTCGAACGGCTTTGCGAATGAAAGGTTCGAATGCACGCACCGACTGCGGAGTAAAGCGTTTTCGAACCACGCCGCGCCGCAATAGGTGTTCCGGCTCATCACGGTTGATCATCGATGGGACCGGAGGAGCATCAACGCGAGAACCTCGCGTCGATGTGAATGTCACCTGATCCAACGAGACCGTGCGGATGTGCTCGTAACTCGTCACACCCCATACCCCCCGCTCATCGTCCCAAGCAGGCGCGTTCGCATCCCAATAGACCGGTGCGTAGCGTCGAAGCCATTGGTACGCAGCATATGGGTTCGCTTGAAATTCAGGATCCAAAAACGAAACAGGCATCGGCGGATGCGGCATCACGGCTGGTTACGACCTAACTTAAAGAGTGTAATTCTTGAGATCACCATGCCTTATTGAGCTCTGGTAGTCTCGTGGAAAAACTACGACAGAGGCAACAGTGACGGACATTGGCATTTTTTATTTTGCGACGGAATACGGCCACAACGTCGTCGACGTTGCTCGAGACGCGGAACAACGTGGATTCGAGTCGCTCTGGTTGCCCGAACATACCCACATACCGGTCAGTCGAAAAACTCCATACGCCGGCGGCGCCGAACTCCCCGAGGAATACACCCACACGCTCGATCCCTTTGTTGCGCTTGCGGCAGTTGCAACCGCGACCAAACGTATTCGCCTCGCCACCGGCATATCGCTGTTGATCGAACACGATACGATCACCATGGCAAAAACCGTGGCGACACTCGACCTCCTCTCCAACGGTCGCGCGATCCTTGGGGTCGGTGGAGGCTGGAATCGAGAAGAAGCCGAACACCACGGTGTTGAATGGTCACAGCGCTTCCAACAACTAGAAGAACAAATCAGAGCGATCAAAGTCATCTGGGCTAATGAAGAGGCATCGTTTCACGGCGACCATGTCCGCTTCGATCCAATCTGGTCGTGGCCGAAGCCCATACAAAGACCCCACCCACCCATCGTTCTGGGTGGCGAAACGGATCACACTCTACGGCGTGTCATCAAACATTGTGACGGTTGGCTACCCCGTGCTCGGGATCCGGAGATCATTGTCCGTGGCATTGCACGGTTAAACGAACTCGCCCAAGAAGCCGGCCGAGACCCCGAGTCGATTAGCATTAACGTGTTCGCGCCGAGGCCCGACGCCGAATTAATCGATCGATTCAAAAGTATGGGTGTCGCGCGCATCGTCCTCTGGCTGCCTCCAGAGGATCGTAACGCGGTGTCACGGCGCCTCGATGGTTACACTCGCTTTCTCTAACCGTGGCCAGAAGACCGAACCGATCTCAATACGAAATCGACTTACCCACCGTGACCCAACGACCGTTTTGTATTTGCGACAGTATGGAGGAACCGACGCCTTTGTGGTCATCAGGCCCGTACTGCAACTGGTAGCCGAACAAATCTTGGTAATCATCGATCGATTCAACGGCGGCGATGAGACTGTCTCGATTCAATTCGCGACCCGCGATTTCAAATGCGTGCACGGTGAGATCGGCACCCCGATACCCAATCATGGCAGGAAGCCCCGGGTACTCGCCGTAACGTTCCCAATACCGATCAAACCAATCGCGTAGTTCGGGCGACAACTCTTCGTCAGCGTAGCGAAGCGCTAGAGGTACGAAGGCGTAATAGCCTTCACCCGACCCGCTTTCTTGATCGGCAATTACCTGGCCGTAGGCCGCTTCGTTGCCGACCCAAGCGACACCCGACCAGTCCGCTTTACGTGCGGCTTCCAACACTAAAATCGTATCTCGATGCACTGTACCCATCAGGACCAAGTCACAATCCGCTTCCCGCATACGAATAATGGCTGCGGTGAATTCACTCTCTGTCGGTTGATGCGCCGATCGCGCCGCAATTTTGATACCCATTTGCGCGGCTTGATCTTCAACACCATCAAGAACCTCCTGGCCGTAATCGGTATCCTGGTAGATGACACACGGTGTCGTCGCGCCCTTCTCTTCAATGAAATATCGCACGGCTGCACGCATCTCCTCGTAGTACACGCCCATCTGAGAGAACATAAGTTTCTGAAACGGCTCCACCATCGATCTTGCACCCGTCACCGGGAACAAGTTCGGCACTCCGTCTTTGAATTGTTGAACCATGACAGCGTTATTGGTCGGCGTGCCGATTGCCATCACCATCGCAAGAATCTTGTCTTTCTTAATGAGCTTGTTCGCCGCGGATACCGCCCGCGGAACCTGGTATTGCGCATCTTCGAGGATGTATCGAATCTGACGACCATGCACGCCTCCCGTATCATTTGCCTCACCAAAACGCATGCGCGCGCCGTTCGCGATGCCAGTACCCCATATCGCGATCGGACCAGTTAGATCCGTATGTGCCCCAATCACAATCTCACTCTCCGTTACACCGTCGACGCGAGCGGAATCCCCTTGACCCGATGAATCGGTCTCACCACAACCCATCAACAACGCGAAACCTAAGCATGAAATTGGCAACAACCATCTACTCATCTTCCACCTCCTTGGTACATACCATCGATCAGGTCTGCGTACTTCTCATTGACAACTTTTCGCTTCAGCTTTTGCGTCGGCGTCAGCTCCTCGTCTTCCGCATCCAGCAACTGATCTATAAGCCGAAACTTTTTGATGGTTTCGACGCGTGCAAATTTGACATTCACCTTTTCGATCTCGCCATGCACGAGGTCCTGGACTTCTTGAGTATGACAAAGGCTCGTGTAGTTGGTGAACGGCACGTCGTTATCTTGCGCATACTTCGTCACATTTTCATCATCAATCATGACCAGGCACGTCAAATAGGGACGTTTGTCCCCCACCACCACAGCGTCCGTAACGTATGGCGAGAACTTTAGCTGGTTCTCGATCTCGCTCGGCGTGATGTTCTTACCCCCGGCCGTGATAATAATGTCTTTCATTCGGTCAATTATGTAGATAAAGCCATCGTCATCGATTCGGCCAACGTCACCGGTGTGAAGCCACCCTTGTCGAATTGTCTCGGCCGTTTTTTCGGCTTTGTTCCAATAGCCCTTGATGACGCCAGGACTTCGGATAAGGATTTCATCCTCCTCGGAAAGTACAACTTCGACATCGTCGATGGCCTTACCAACGCTCCCGATCCGGAAATCGTCAAGCAGATTAGCCGTCGCAATACCGGTGCATTCCGTTTGCCCGTAGACCTCGTACATCGGCTTACCGATCGACCAGTACCAATCAATTAAATCCGGAGCGATCGGAGCCGCTGCGGTGGACAGCCAGCGACACTTGTCGATACCGAGCGCTCGTCGGATATTACGAAAAACAAGGTTATCGAACACGAAAAACGTACATTTCAGATAAAGAGGTACGCGTGACAAGGCTTTCAAATACGCCGCGCGCTTTTGCCCAACCTTGAGACCCGCGTCGTATGCAATTCGGCCGAGCCACGTGGCCTCTTTGAGCTTTATTGCGACGGTTGAAAACTGTTTTTCCCAGACCCTCGGGACAGCAAAATGGATCGTTGGTTCGACCTCTTGTAGATCTCGAACCACCGTCTCCGGGCTCTCTACAAGATTAATCACCGCGCGCGACTCAATCAGTGAAAACGTATAGAACATCCGACCGGCAACGTGAGCTAGTGGCAGAAATCCGAGCTGTTCGTCGTCCGGATGAATGCCGTAACAACGTTGCAAACATTGCATCATGAACATCATGTTCTGCTGGGTAATCATAGCGCCCTTAGGCGGACCGGTTGTACCCGACGTATACGTGAGGACCATCAAATCGTCGGGTTTTGCTGCCTCGATTTCAGCGCTCCATCGATCCGAGTTCGCGCGTGCATATTCACGACCCAACTCAAGCAGTTGCTCGAACGACAGACACATCGGGTCGTCCAACTGCCGAAGGCCTTCCATATCAAAAATGAACACCTTTTCAAGCGACGGCGTCCTGTCGCGGACCTCGAGAACCTTGTCTAACTGTTCTTCGTCTTCCGCAAAATAGAACCGCGTGGAGCTATCGGTGACGAGATATTCCACCTGATTTGGCGCATCCGTCGGATACACGCCGTTGGTCACGCCGCCTGCACAAATGATGCCTAGATCCGCAAACATCCATTCTTTGTTGACTTCCGACGCGATCGAACACACATCGCCACGCCGGAGACCAAGGGACAGCAACCCTAGACCCACCAGTCGCGCGACGTCCCCGTAATCGCCCCAGCTGTACTCGTTCCAAATCCCAAAGTCTTTTTCGCGAATCGCTGTTTTCGTCGAGTATTCGGTCACGCGTTTCCAGAACAATTGTGGAACCGTCGTACAATCATCGATCGCGGTTAGGGCATTAGTCATCGCCAAGTTTTCCGTTGCTTCCAACGCCGGCGTCCGCGCACGCCCTGGTCCTTCATACCCAAATAGAATTCCTGAATATCGGTGGCCGCGGCTAATCGTTCGCAAGTGTCCTCCATCACGATGCGTCCGACCTCCATGACATAGCCATAATCCGAAATTGCCAAAGCCACACGAGCGTTCTGTTCGACCAAGAGAACGGTAACTCCCTGTTCTTTATTCAGGCGTACCACAATATCGGCAATTTCTTTCACCAACATCGGTGCCAGTCCAAGCGACGGTTCATCCAACAACATAAGTCGTGGGCGTAACATCAGCGCGCGTCCAATCGCGAGCATTTGTTGCTGACCACCGGACAGGTAACCCGCAGCCAGACTCCTAC
>CAJWCW010000156.1 GCA_913030615.1 uncultured Gammaproteobacteria bacterium
CAATGAACGTACTGTGTCTGGATTTAGAAGGTGTTCTCGTACCGGAAATCTGGGAAGTGATTGCCGAAGTAGTCGGTGACGAAGAGTTGCGGCTCACCACACGAGACGTCGTCGATTACGATGAATTGATGACCCATCGATTGGCAGTGTTGGAACGTCACGACGTTAGTTACAGCTCCATCTGCCAGGTTATTGAGGGGATCGAGCCCTTTGAAGATGCCGCTGCTTTCCTCGACGACATGCGTATTTGTTTCCAGTTGGCGATTCTTTCCGATACTTTTTATGAGTTTGCGTTGCCCTTGATGGGGAAATTAGGGAATCCTTTTCTACTGTGCCATCGAATGACGGTCGTTGAAGATCGTGTTGTTGGGTACCAGTTGCGTCAAGATGATCCCAAAACGCAAGCAGTTCGTTCATTCCAATCCCTAAATTTGCGTGTAATGGCCGCGGGTGATTCCTTTAATGACGTTGGTATGCTGAAACAGGCGAATAAAGGTTTTTTCTTTAACGCACCGGCTTCCATATCGGATCGTTTTCCAACGATTGAGACTGTGTCGACTTATGCTGGTTTGAAAGAGAGGCTTAGAGAATTCAGTGACTGAGGAGAACATGGCTGTGTCGACTGCAGGCGAAAGATTTCGGAGGGCACTTGTCCAGGAACGGCCTTTGCAGATTGTTGGTGCGATCAATGCTTATGCCGCCTTGATGGCGGAGCAGGTTGGTTTTCGCTGCCTCTACCTATCCGGCGGAGGTGTGGCAGCTGCATCGTATGGTTTACCCGATTTAGGGATCACCTCGATGCAGGACGTGATCACGGATGCGCGGCGTATAACGGGTGCAACCGACACCCCTTTGCTCGTCGACATTGACACGGGTTGGGGAGGCGCTTTCGGTATCGCCCGGACCATACGGGAAATGGAGAAGGCGGGGGTAGGGGCTATCCACATTGAAGATCAGGTTTCGCAGAAACGTTGTGGTCACAGACCCAATAAAGCAATCGTTTCGGCGGAAGAAATGTGTGACCGAATCAAGGCGGCCGTTGATGCGAGAATTGATGCGTCGTTTGTTTTGATGGCACGTACCGACGCGCTCGCCGTCGACGGTTTTAACGCGGTGTTGGATCGAACCCAAGAGTATGTCGAAGCCGGTGCCGATGCGATCTTTGCGGAGGCGATGACGGATGTTTCGATGTATGGGGAAATCGTTGGTAGTGTGGACGTCCCCGTACTCGCGAACCTCACAGAATTTGGCGCGACACCGCTATATAGTGTCGACGAGCTTCGTCAGGTTGGAGTGCACATGGTGTTGTACCCGTTGTCGGCGTTTCGTGCGATGAGCCTGGCGGCATTGAACGTTTATAAGGAAATAAGGGCCAAGGGGACGCAACGGGATGTAGTTGCAACGATGCAGACGCGGGATCAGCTATACGAATTCCTTGGCTATCACGCATTCGAGCAGAAGCTGGACGAATTATTTAGGGAGGACTCGGACGATGGTCGATAAGAAACTTAGCGGTGCCGGCTTGCGCGGTCAGTCAGCTGGCGATACGGCGCTCTGTACCGTCGGAAAGACAGGGACCGGTTTGACCTACCGCGGTTACGATATCTCAGAACTCGCCGAGCATGCGACGTTCGAAGAGGTCGCCTATTTGATTCTATACGGCGAACTGCCCAATCAAACGACGCTGGATGCCTACCGGACAAAATTGAAGGCGCTTCGTGGATTACCGGGGGCTCTAAAGGACGTTCTTGAACGGATTCCCCCGAATACTCATCCTATGGACGTAATGCGTACGGGATGTTCGATGCTAGGCAATCTCGAACCCGAGATGGACTTTGATCAACAACAGGAAGTCGCGGATCGTCTATTGGGCGCTCTGCCATCGATTATTAATTACTGGTACCGCTTTAGCCACGATGGCGTGCGAATTGAAGAGCAAACGGATGCAGATTCGATTGCCGAGCATTTTCTCGAAACCTTATTAGGAGATGCTTCGAATGAAACTTTTTGTCGTGTTATGGATGTGTCGTTGATTCTTTACGCCGAGCACGAATTTAATGCGTCGACGTTCACAGGCCGAGTGTGCGCGTCCACGTTATCAGACATGTACTCGTGCATTACGGGAGCGATCGGTTCGCTACGGGGTCCCCTCCACGGTGGCGCGAACGAAGCAGCGATGGCCCTGATTGACCAATACGAGACGCCAGAACAAGCCGAACGGGGCGTCCGGGAAATGCTCGACCGTAAAGAAGTAATCATGGGCTTTGGGCATGCGATTTATCGAACGTCTGATCCAAGAAATACAGTGATTAAGGGTTGGGCGGAGAAACTCGCGGATATCGTTGGGGACGAGCGTTATTACCCTGTTTCCTGCGCTGTGGAGAAAGTGATGTGGGATGAGAAGGCGCTATTCGCCAATGCCGATTTTTTTCACGCGGCGGCGTACCACTTCATGGGTATCCCGACAAAATTATTTACTCCAATTTTTGTCTGTTCGAGGCTCTCTGGGTGGGCTGCTCACGTCATGGAACAACGTTCAAATAATCGGATCATTCGGCCCAGTGCTGATTACATTGGCCCCGAGCCAAGGACGCTTGAGCCGATAGGTAATCGTTGAAGATTGTAACTGGTCGTATGAGCGCAAATTCTGAAGTTAACGTCCGACCGGATCCCGATAGAGAGTTGGTTGATATTGCAGATTACGTAATGGATTACGTGATCGATAGCGTCGAAGCTCGCGAAACAGCGCGGAATTGTTTGATGGATACCCTTGGGTGCGGGTTCCTTGCACAGACATTCCCTGACTGTCTAAAACATCTAGGTCCACTGGTCCCGGGTACGGAAGTTCGTAACGGTGCGCGCGTTCCCGGGACGTCGTTTGAGCTCGATCCAGTGAAGGCCGCTTGGGATATAGGTTGCATGGTTCGCTGGCTGGACTTTAATGACACTTGGCTAGCCGCGGAATGGGGACACCCATCGGACAATCTCGGCGCAATCTTGTCGGTTGCAGATTATGTAAGCCGAAATTCGCGGGCGTCGGGTGGAGCACCGTTGCTGATGAAAGACGTCATCGACTCAATGATAAAGGCTCACGAAATTCAGGGTTGCTTGGCTCTTGAAAATAGTTTCAACCGTGTCGGTCTCGACCACGTCCTCCTGGTCCGGGTTGCTTCGACAGCTGTGGTCGTAGCGATGCTTGGTGGGACCCGCGATCAGGTTGTCGACGCACTTTCTCACGCATTTATTGATGGCTCTAGCCTACGGACCTATCGGCACGCCCCAAACGCGGGTCCTCGTAAGTCGTGGGCTGCGGGAGATGCAACCAGTCGGGCGGTCCGGTTGGCGATGCTGGTCCTCAAAGGTGAGATTGGTTACCCGAGCGCGCTCAGTGCTCCGACGTGGGGATTTTACGACGTTTCATTTCGGGGAAAGCCGTTTCAATTTCAGCGACCCTATGGCACGTATGTAATGGAGAATGTCTTATTTAAGATCTCCTACCCGGCAGAATTTCATGCGCAGACGGCGGTGGAGGCCGCGGTTGCTTTGCATTCAGAGGTATCGCCACGGCTTCAAGAAGTCGACAAGGTTGTGCTTACAACCCACGAATCTGCCATCCGGATCATCAGTAAAACTGGGGCATTGAATAATCCAGCTGACCGGGATCATTGTTTGCAGTACATGGTGGCAGTCGGTCTTCTGAAAGGCGATTTGGTGGCAGCGGATTATGAAGATGGTGTCGCCGCGGATTCTCGACTTGACCGGATACGGGAGTCGATGGTGGTAGAGGAGGACGTTCGGTTTAGTGAGGAATACCACCAACCGGAGAAACGTTCGATCGCGAACGCCGTGCAAGTTTTTTTTCGCGATGGCTCGGCTACCGAGAAAGTGACTGTTGAATACCCTCTAGGTCATCGACGCCGTCGCCCGGAAGGTATCCCATTGCTCGAGGATAAATTTCGGCGCAACCTAAGCGCTCGTTTTCCAGTGCCACGCGCGAATGAAATTGAGACGCTCTGTATGGATCAAGACGTGCTGGAGTCGACACCGGTCGATGAATTTATGGACCTCCTTGTCGTTCCAAACTAAAGATGCACTAGATTGCCCGCATCACGAGAGCTCGATTATTGGTGTCGCTCGCCGAGCGCAGCCGTTAATTGAAACAGTCAAATGCCACGTGAAGGCGATCAAGGACTTTGTCTGATAGACCTTTCACGGTCTTCCGTAGAACGCTTCATTGAGCGGTGTGGAATGCCCGCTTCTTCGAACTCTATCCCATCCGCTATAAAGCCTGCTTTTAGGTAAAACTCCAAGGCATAGGACTGTGCGTGTAGGAATACCTCTTTCATGCCGGATCGACTTGCACTCTGGATTGCCATATCCAGCATACGCCGTCCAATCCCATGACCACGGTATGGGATCAAGATCGCCATACGCCCGATCTGCCCCGAAGGCATAAGCCGAGCCGTCCCGATTACGTTGCCGTCACTCGTTTCTGCGATGAAGTGGATGCTGGTTTCGTCCATGCCATCCCATTCGAGGTCCCGCGGGACATTCTGTTCCTCGATAAATACAGCGTTCCTTACCGCCCGTAATTCAGTTTGATGGCTTTCCCAGCTGACTTCGTGGACATGTACGTTCAATCTGCATCCGGGTTAGAAGATTTTCTACTTATGACCCTCGACGCGGTCTGGTGGGCGAGGCTTGATGCGAGGCCGATGTATGTCGCTGGCGTAAGCGCTTGGAGCTCCTTCAATGCTTCGGCGGGTAATTCGAGTTGGCTCAAAATATCCCGATAGACGCTCTCGTCGAAATGGCGTCCACGTGTCCATTGCTTTAGCTGCTCGTAGGGCTCTTTAACACCGTGTTTACGCATCGTCGTTTGTACTGCCTCAGTAAGAACTTCCCAGGAGACTTCTAGGTCTTTTGCGATGACGTCGTTGTCCAGCTCGAGTTTATGAATACCGCGGAGGGTACTGGAATAAGCCACCATGCAGTGCGCGAACGCTGTTCCCACGCTGCGTAAGGCAGTCGAATCAGACAAGTCACGCTGCCACCGAGACACGGTCAATTTTGTAGCGAGATGGTTTAGAAGTGCGCCTGCGAGCCCTATTTGACCTTCTGCATTTTCGAAATCGATCGGATTCACCTTGTGTGGCATGGTCGAACTGCCTACTTCGTTTTCGATGAGGCGCTGCTTAAAGTAACCAATCGATATATAGCCCCACACGTCCCGATTGAAATCCAGCAACACCTGATTGAGGGCTTGAAGTTCTTGGAATAGCTTTGCCATGTAATCGTGGGGCTCGATTTGGGTGGTCATGGG
>CAJWCW010000157.1 GCA_913030615.1 uncultured Gammaproteobacteria bacterium
GAAGGAGAGACATTTCGCTTTGCCCTGGGCGAGCGCATGCATACGGAGAATTCGTATAAGTACAGCCTTGATGAATTCGTGGCATTGGCCGATGCGACGGGTTTTCGCCAACACTTGACGTGGTTTGACGCTGAC
Source organism: uncultured Gammaproteobacteria bacterium (assembly GCA_913030615.1). Lineage (GTDB taxonomy): Bacteria > Pseudomonadota > Gammaproteobacteria > Pseudomonadales > Azotimanducaceae > UBA11889. Next base: position 136 of record CAJWCW010000157.1, read on the forward strand.
CATCAGTTTATGGAGGTGCTGCTTAAGGCAACCTAAAAGGCCGCGTTAAGGATTGCCGCGACTCGATAAGGATATTTAGAAAAGCGAAAAACCGCGCAACTGTTGCGCAGCGATACGGCGAAATTCGTCAGGGTCCTTCGGTGGTCGCGAATGGCCTTCGGTGTCGGCTGACACTGCTACCAGCCGCGACACCCAAAAGGCGACCGCGCTATATAAGCCAAACGTGGGATAGCAAGCAATCTCGGCATCGTCGAAAGGGCGAATTGTTTGGTAGCCCTGGATCAAGGCCGCCGCACGATGTTCGTCCAATTGTTGTTGTTCTGTGATGCACCAATCGTTGATGGCGACCGCAACATCGTAAATCCAGTAATGATGCGAGGTGTGGTGAAAATCGACGACGCCTGATAGTTCCCCTTCGTTGAATAGCGCGTTGTCGCGAAATAGATCCCCATGGACGATCCCCGTCGGTAACTCTTCAACTGCGGGCCGCTCAAGACCGATTCTTATAGCGTCTAGTGCTTCTTCAAGCTGGCGCTGATAAGTGGGACGTTGGATCTCTCGAGATAATGCAGCGTGGTGATTTAGCCAGGTGAGATTTCGAGGGTATTGATGGGCCTCGAGACCGAGTTCGCTGGTGCTGAGATGGAACATGGCTAAGAACTTTCCAACGGCGCCGCAATGGTTTTCATTGGTTTGGTCGATGTGTTGGCCTGGCAGTCGAGGCGCAAGCAGTATGGGCTTATTCAACCGGTGTATCTCCCGGTCACCCGCTTTAGTCGCCATCACGGGGGCGACAGGAAGTTTGTTTCGATGGGCCAAGTCGAGAACGCGGATCATCAAATCGTTGTGATGGCTGTTTGATTCGACCACGGTAAGCACGTATTCGAGGCCTCGGCTCGTACGCAAGAAATAGTTCGTGTTTTCGACTCCGTCGTCGGCCGGCCAGTATGTGTCAAGAGACCCAATGTCATATTGACCAACGACGTCAGCGACGACGGCGGCTGGTAGTTCAGTTACAACGGCCATGGCGTCCGGATATTAGTTGCCGAGATGTTCGTGCAGGGATGCCGAGGAGGGTCCGCGGCCTTTTTCGAAGGCTCTGTAGGCTGGGGATTGGGTGGTTGATAGGGGGTCAACGGCATAGATCAAGAGGGTTGTGGTAGGGTCGAAGCGGGGGAATTTAACATGGCAAATGCCAAACCGTTACTGCTCGTCGATGGTTCTTCCTACCTGTTTAGGGCCTACCATGCCCTTCCCGATCTGCGCACCAGCGCCGGAGCTCCGACAGGTGCCGTTCGTGGCGTCATTGCGATGCTACGTAAGCTGAGTAGCGATTTTGTGGGTAGCCCCATTGCGGTCGTTTTCGATGCGGGTGGCAAAACCTTTCGTAGCCAACTCTTTGCAGAGTACAAAGCCAATCGTCCACCCATGCCAGACGATTTGCGCGAGCAGATTGGACCCATTCATGACGTTATCCGGGCGATGGGGCTTCCGCTGCTTGTCTGTCCCGGGGTCGAAGCCGATGACGTCATCGGAACGCTGGCTGCTCGTGCAACTCAGGCTGAGCAGCCGACGATTATTTCAACCTCCGATAAGGACATGGCGCAGCTCGTCAATGAACATGTGTCTCTTGTTAATACCATGACAGACACGAATCTCGAGCGTGATGGTGTCAGGGAGCGATTTGGAGTATGGCCGGAACAAATCATTGACTACCTCGCGCTAATGGGGGACACCTCGGACAACATCCCGGGGGTGCCAAAGGTCGGGCCTAAGACGGCGGCAAAATGGTTGGATACGTACGGGGACCTTGACGGCGTCATTGCGAATGCTTCTGCAATTAAGGGCAAAGTGGGGGAAAGCCTCCGGGATAATCTTGCGCAACTGCCGCTTTCTCGCACCTTGGCGACAATCAAATGCGATGTAGTGCTCGATACAGAGCTTGATGACCTGAATTTGGCTGTTGCAGACACGGAAGCGCTCCGGGATTTGTTTAAGCGGTTCGAATTCAAATCGTGGTTAGCCGAATTGGACGGGACAGTAGAAGCGGAGCAAATGACGATTGCATCAGGCGACTATCGAATTATCGATACGGTAGAAGACTTGAATGCTCTTGTTGACGAGATTAATGAGGCACTGGTCTTTGCGCTCGAAATCGTGACTGGGTCAAACGACTACATGACTGGGGAGATCGTTGGTATAGCGATCGCGACGCAATGTGGACAAGGCGCGTACGTTCCGATCGGCCATCAGTTGCAGCAACAATTAGACCGAGACACTGTGTTCGCGCAGCTCGGCCCAGTTCTCGAGGATGATCGATTAACGAAGACGGGCCACGACTTAAAGTTCCAACGCAATGTACTTGCGCAGCATGGCATCGTGCTTCGAGGCCTCGGCAACGACACCATGCTTGAGTCGTACGTTTTCGACAGTGTTGGCTCGCGCGGACATAAGCTCGAGAACCTGACGGCGAAATATTCAGACATACTGCTTACGCCACTCGATGCCGTCGTAGGAAAGGGGGTCAAACGAGCTCCCTGGTCCGCGGTTGAGATTGAAGCAGCGTGTCAATTCGCGGCGCAACGCGCAGATGCCGCGCTGCGGCTCAATCAGGTCCTCCGACCGCAGCTCGAAGCGCAGCCGTCGTTGCTGCCGGTGTACGAGGAGCTTGAATTACCTCTGTTGGTGGTTCTTTCAGAAATGGAACGGACCGGCACGTTAATTGACGCTGCAATGTTGGCAGAACAAAGCAACGAGCTGTCTCATCGGATGGACTTGCTTCAAACAAAGGCATTCGAACTCGCAGGCGAAGAATTTAACTTAGGCTCGCCCAAGCAATTACAAGAGATTCTTTACGACAAATTATCCCTTCCGGCGTTACGTAAAACGCAAAAAGGGCAACGATCGACGGCTGAACCGGTATTGCAAGAACTGGCTCAGGAATTTGAATTACCGCAAGTTATCCTCGATTACCGCTCCGTCTCAAAGCTGAAATCAACGTATACGGATGCGCTTCCGGGACAAATTAATGCGCACACCGGTCGCGTACACACTTCCTATCATCAAGCGGTTACTGCAACGGGAAGACTTTCGTCATCGGACCCTAATTTACAGAACATACCCATACGCACGGCCGCTGGCCGGAAAATTCGCCAAGCCTTTGTGGCGCCGGAGGGCTTTCAACTCGTCGCAGCGGATTATTCCCAGATTGAATTGCGAATCATGGCGCATCTTTCCGGCGATGTGGGTCTTTGTTCTGCCTTTGCGCAAGGGCTTGACGTGCATCGAGCCACCGCAGCTGAAGTTTTTGCGGAAGATGTCGAAGCGGTTACCGACGCGCAACGGCGCAGTGCCAAAGCTATCAACTTCGGGCTTATCTATGGCATGTCCGCGTTTGGTTTAGGAAGGCAGCTTGGCATCGCGCGTAACGTCGCGCAGGAATACATCGACCGATATTTCGAACGCTACCCCAGCGTCCGAGACTACATGGACCAAATAAGATCCCGGGCAGCGGAAGATGGGTTTGTCGAAACCGCTTTTGGCCGGCGGTTGTATCTACCGGAAATCAATGCGAGCAATGTACCGAGGAGACAAGCGGCGGAGCGTACGGCCATTAATGCGCCCATGCAGGGCACGGCGGCAGATATTATCAAGCGCGCCATGCTCGCTCTGGACGGACGCCTTCGAGAAAGCCCTCTCAAGGCTAAGATGGTTATGCAGGTCCACGACGAATTGGTCTTTGAGGTTGCCGAGGAAGATGTCGCGGAACTCGTTACATTAGCGGAAGAAACGATGACTAATGCCGCCTCGCTGGATGTACCGTTGGTCGTTGATACGGGGTTTGGTATCAATTGGGATGAAGCTCACTGACGGAGACTATAAGCGTTGCGGATCCATCAGAAATCCGCTGACGAGTTCGATCGCGTGGGCGGACCCTAACCCTGTTTTCGCAGAAAATGTGATCGACGAAGCGTTCGTGGCGTCGGCTAATGCTGCATCGACATACCGCGAAGCGGCAACTCGGCCCCCCTGTTTTAACTTGTCTGCTTTATTAAGTAGCACGAGTAACGGTGTTTCGGTTGCGATTCCCCACTCAATCATTTGCACGTCGAACGGTTGTAAGGGGCGGCGAATATCCATTACGAGCACCACCGCATTCAAGTTTTCTCGCAGCTGCAAATAGTCGTCGACGGCCTCGCCCCAGGATTTTCGGCGGGCTTTGCTCACTTTTGCGTAACCGTATCCGGGCAGGTCAACGAGGCGTCCGCCTAGGCTGGTCGTGAAAAAGTTGATCAGTTGGGTGCGCCCGGGCGTTTTACTGACGCGGGCAAGGTTTCGAGTGTCGGTGAGGCAATTCAAGGTGCTCGACTTGCCGGCGTTCGATCGTCCTGCAAACGCGACCTCTGGAAGGTTGTCAACAGGGCAGCCCGCGAGCGAATCGGCGCTGGTGAGGAAACTCGCTTGAATTTGCGGCGTCTTATGCATGTGATCCCCGAATCCGGTTGCTATAATCGCGCGCCGCGAACGAGCTGCCATTTTACCACCACGCTGGATCTTGGAGTTTCTATGTATTTACCTCTAGACAAAGCAGTCGTATTCGCCGTTGTTGCGTTGTTGTCGGTCATCGGCTTGGCTGAAGAGCCAGACGCCAATTTCCTGGGAGCGCCGGAGTTCGTCGAGGGTAAACACTACGTTCGAATTCCGATCCAGGTCGAGACCCCTGACAACGAAGTCATTGAGGTCGCCGAAATCTTTTCGTATGGATGCATTCACTGCTTTCGGTTCGATCCCCTAATCTCCGAATGGGCCGCGAAGGATCGGGAAGCCGTGGTTTTTCGTCGCATACCGGCAGTCTTCGGCGCGAGCTGGGCGCCACTCGCCGAACTTTACTACACGGCAGAGATTCTAGGAGTACTTGAGGAAATCCACGAGCCCGTTTTTCGGGCCATGCATATTGATCGGCTCGACCTCCGCGATCGCGGCGCAGTGAGGCGAATATTCAAGAATAATGCCGGCGTCGATCCACAAAAGTTTGATAGCGTGGTGAAATCGTTCAGCGTTCGAAGCCGTGTTCAACAGGGCGATGCGCTGGTGAGGATGTATCGTGTGGATGGGGTCCCCAGCATGATTGTCGATGGGACCTACCGGGTTGATGGAAAATTGGCGGGGAGTAACGAGCG
>CAJWCW010000158.1 GCA_913030615.1 uncultured Gammaproteobacteria bacterium
CAAGCGCGATAAGAACAACACAAGCAGATCGACTCATCATAGGATGGGACGCGTTACGGACTATTTCAAAAACTACGCGACGCTCCGTTAGGCGTCAAAGCAAAAGGTAAGTGACATCAATGGCGTGAACGAGTCGCTAAATCGTCTGCACCAAGCCGATCGTTCTTGTATCTTTCTGCTGACGACCGTATAGAAAAATTGGGCGGTCGCAGAGTCTCATGTAACGAAGGAGTCGATCAATTATGAAACCTGTTTGTTTGGTGATCGGTGCTGGAGCGGGCATCGGGGGAACGGTGGCGCGACGCTTTGCTCGAGAGGGTTATCACGCGTGTCTTTGCCGACGTACGGATCAAGAGGGACTCCAAAGGATGGTGGCTGAGATAGAGGCCGAAGGCGGTGAAGCTTCAGGATTTCTTCTTAATGCCGTTGACGATGGGGCCATTGAAGAGAGGGTGGCCACTATTGAGTCGGACATTGGCGGTATCGACGTTGCCGTCTATAACCTGGGAGCCCAGATCGGTGATCGAGCGCTTCAGGACACCAGCTATAAGGCATTTGAAATGGGTTGGCGCATGGGGACATTCGGTTTATTCCGGCTTGCGTCCGCCGTCAGTCCGCACATGGAGGCACGTGGTAACGGTGCCCTCCTGGTGACGTCAGCGACCGCGGCGATGCGGGGTAATGCGGGCCAGCATTCTCACGCGGCCGCAATGGGAGGACGCCGCATGCTATGCCAAACGCTAAACGCGGAGCTCTCCTCTAAAGGGATTCATGTTGCCCACATCATCATTGATGGGGCTGTTGATGCACCGGATACTCTCGGGAAAATGTTAGGTCCCGAGAGGTTCCAAGAGCTACGAGAAACCCGGGGGATGGAACACGACGGGCTTATCCTTCCCGCTGAGATTGCTGACACCTACTTGCATTTAGCGCAACAACACCGATCTGCATGGACCCACGAGATCGACATGCGGGCGTTTTCGGACCGGCCCTGGTGGAATCACTGAACTTGGTTTCGGAGATTCGATTCGTGGCTACGAAAGGGAAATAATTAATTAATAAACAATAAGTTACGGTCCTCTTGGCCTTGCGGATAATCCGAACTAATGTCGCTGGGAACTTGTGGTATTTGGACTGGGTGTCATGTGGAACGCGAGGAATTTTTGATTTCTGTAAGATGTATCGCGACGAAAGGGTGTGTGAGCCTCCGGTCGACGCGGTTTGTTGTAACCAGGCTTTTGTTGCGCACTAGAGCATGACTTAAACGAGTTTGTCGGACGTTGAACGTTGGGCAGGGGAGAAACTGAGCGATGACGCACGAAGTAATTATTTCCGGAGGTACGCTGGTCGATGGTACGGGGGACGAAGTCAGACGGGCTGATGTTGCCATCGACAACGGTCGTATCTCGCGGGTAGGAAACCTCGAAGGCGAACAAGCGGGACAAACGATCGACGCGACGGACAAAATTGTCACGCCGGGATTTGTCGACTTGCACACGCATTTGGATGCCCAGATCGCATGGGATCCAGAAATGCGTCCGAGTTCTTACCACGGGGTCACCACGGCGTTGATTGGTAATTGTGGCGTTACATTCGCGCCAGTGAGCGCCGGCAAGAGCGAATATCTCGCTAAATTAATGGAGGCCGTTGAAGACATCGCAGCCGATGCGATCATTGATGGTTTGCCCTGGAACTGGGAAAGTTTTGGAGAGTATTTGGATACCGTTCAGTCGTTACGGCCAACACTCAACGTCGTGGCGCTGGCAGGTCATTCCGCTATCCGTTTTGAGGCCATGGGTGATAAGGCGTGCGACAAAGACGTACAAGCAGACGAACAAGAATTAGCCCGTATCGTGCAGCTAGTGGAAGAGTCGGTGGCCGAAGGTGCCGTTGGCTTTTCGACATCACGGTTCTTGGGGCACCGAGTTCCTGATGGACGTTTAACTCCCGGGACCTGGGCTGACCCCATTGAAACAGAGGCCATTCAGCAAGCGGTTGTTGATGCCGGAGGACGTGGTGGTTTATTCCAAGTGGCACCGGACATGCAGACGCGTTACGAGGTCGAAAAAGCGATGTTTGAGCGCGGTGCCGAAATCGGCTGCCAAGTATTGTTTTCGGGTGGTACAGGCGGCGATGGCGATGGCGGGGTTTCTCGATGGCAAGAATTTTTCCAGCGTAACAACGAAGCGGGGAACCGAATTGCTGGGATCTGCCATACGCGTCCGAGTGGTTCGTTTTTCGGGTTAGCGCAACAGTCGTTTCTTCGCACACCTGCGTGGATTGAACTGATGAAATTGCCGACCATCCCGGATCGAGTGGATGCCATGCGTGACCCTTCGACACGAGAAAAGCTGATTTCCGAGGCGAAGGAGGCGGGTGGATTCGGTCCCACCGCGCGAATTCTCCATCCCATGGGTCTGGGCGAATATCCCGATTACGATCTCGATCGTAAAGGGAGTTTGCAGCAATTGGCGGATGCCAGTGGTAAGGACCCCGTCGATATCTATGTCGAGCGTCTGCTTGAATCCGAGGGGCGAGAACTCTGGAATTTATGGGCCTTTGGCGGCGCACTGGAGAATCAGTGGAAATACATGCAGCTGCCCTATGTGATCCCGATGCTGGGCGATGCGGGCGCACACGTGGGCCAGTTTACTGACGCGGATTCGCCGACGTTTTTATTGAGCGAGCTGACGCGGGATCGCGGTGTGTACAGTCTGCCCGAAGCAGTGCATCGCATTTCAGGAAAGTCGGCCGAGGTGCTTGGTTTGAAGGAGCGGGGGTGCATCCGTGAGGGCTGGCACGCTGACGTTAATGTCATCGACTACGAAGCGCTTGGGTCCTGCCACCCGGAATACGTCAACGACTTCCCACACAACGGCGGTCGGTTGGTTGTCAAAAGTCGAGGCTACGACGCGACGTTGGTTGCGGGTCAAGTGGTGATCCAAGGCGGCGAATACACGGGACATCGTCCCGGGGAAGTGATTCGCGAATTCCAACGGGGATAATTGACCTGTTGGTGCCAGGATTCGATAGGGCGTGTTCGCGGGAATCTCGGACCGTCCTATCCATGGCATGCGTTCCCGAGTACTAGCTTCCGATGAACAGATCGGGTCTACGTAACGTCCCTGAGTCCGCCGAGCCGAGGACACGATCGGAATCTGGTTTCAGCGATGACTTCAAGATCTCCTGGTACCGATCGCCCATTGACCCTGGGCTTTTATCGGAACTGATGCAACGGAATGACTTCCGTGGCTGGCTGCAAACGCTAAGCCACCTCGGTTATTTCTTTCTCACCGGTGGACTCGCGTATTTCGCGTTTCTAAATATTGCCCTGTCCAATTGGTATTGGACGCTGCCGTTGTTGTTGCTGGCGTTGTTTGTCCACGGCACGATGGGCCCGTTTATGGGGTTGATTGCGGTTCACGAATTAATGCACCGCACTGTCTTTAAGTCGAAACAACTTAATGCGTTTTTCGAAAGAGTCTATGCGTTCATCAGTTGGTCGGACTATTTGTGGTATCAAGGCAGCCATCCCCCCCACCATGGGGCGACGTGTCATGAAGCATACGATGGAGAAGTTCCGTTAGCCCTCCTCGCACAAGCCAGGATCGAGCGAAAGAAAAATTGGTTTCGGTTGTTGATTTTCAATCCAACCGCTACGTGGCAGAAGTTGAAACTTGTTTGGCGGCACGCCAATGGCCATGTACATGGTCGATGGTACAACCACGTGCTCCCGGAAACCGACCCCGAGGTACGCCGACGACATCGTAATTGGGCTCGGATATTACTTTCTGGACACGGCGTCTTGGCGGCGATGTTTGTCGTCACCGGTCATTGGTTTCTGATCGTCGTTTTTACTTTGGGCACCTTTTATTGCGGCTGGCTCGGATTTCTATGTGGGATCCCGCAGCATTTTGGTCTGAATCCCAATGTGCCAGACTTTCGCTACAACACGCGGACGTTCACCTGTTCGTGGTTGCCCGCGTTCTATTACTGGAATATGCAATACCATTTAGAGCATCACATGTTTCCGGCGGTACCTTTCTACAATCTACCGAAACTCCGGGCAGCGATTGCCCACGACTTGCCCCCCGCGAACCACGGCCTTGTTGCGACCTGGAGGGAGCTCTTTGAGATTCGTCGACGGGTTCGCGAGAACCCCGATTATCGGTTTGTTCCCGATGTCCCATTAGCTCGCGAAAGCAACACGAAGGTGACGACGAAACAGTTAGAGCTTCCCATTCAGACGGCGTGAAGTTTCTCTACCTAAATACTTTACAAGTAATTCATAAAGTATTGAAATATAAAACTAAAAAGAGAAAATGAATTCGGCGGATTTCGTCGGTAACGTCCACGTAGTTGGTGGATAGGATGCACAGATGGGAGCAGAGGTGATTTTGCTTTATAGCTCAGCGCAGTGTCTGAGCAGGTGCTGGATCTTTCTTTCTAGGGCGTAAAGGACAACAATTCGCGGCTCGGTCCAGATCGGACCAACCGATGACAACACCGACGGGAGGGGAGTGATATGAGTGTGATGATCACGCTTGAGATGCCGATCAAAAGCGATAAGTTAGACGAGTATCTAGGGATCATGAAGCAAGCGCTTGTTGAGACACGCAGTTACAAGGGCTGTGAAAGTGTCGAGACGTATGTCGAAAAAGAAAAGTCCGTGGTGTGTCTGGTCGAACGTTGGAATAGCGTTGAAGACCAACAAGCGTATATGGCGTGGCGCATGGAGACCGGATTATTGGAAGCCCTTGGACCGTACCTTGACGGGGAGCTTGTGAATCGGTTCTTTGACATCCACGCTGACGTGTAAACAACGCGCGCATGTTGATGAACCTTTTAGACCGACGGAACCCGAGGTGAAGTACCCTACCGATGATGTTCGGATCACCGGAACGGAAGAGGTTATCGCCCCCGAGTCCTTGATCGCTGAACAACCCATGTTGGATACCGCATCGCGCACCGTCTACGAGACGCGGGGAGCCATCAGTCAAATCCTAAAAGGGGAAGATCGACGATTGCTCGTCGTTGTGGGCCCATGTTCTATCCATGACCCGGATGCCGCTCGGGAATACGCAGGTCGGCTTCTCGAAGCATCTCAAGCCCATGTCGATGACCTTCTCATTATCATGCGGGTTTACTTCGAAAAGCCCCGTACCACGGTGGGATGGAAGGGTCTCATCAACGATCCCCATTTGAATGGGTCTTTCGATATCAACGCGGGCCTAAAAACGGCACGTGGGTTATTGAGGGATGTCGCAGAAATGGGTCTCGGGAC
>CAJWCW010000159.1 GCA_913030615.1 uncultured Gammaproteobacteria bacterium
GACCAGACCGCCACCAGTGAGAACGCCCACTTGTAGTTATCCGATAGCGTCCCGTCGATGGTGGGTGGTCCGCCTGGATCGTGATAGACCCAGTACTCATACCCATCGCGTTCGTAGACGGTGCGATCGGCTTCCACCAGGGCAAAGGGACTCACCCGTCCCCACTCGGGGGATAAGAAGCTCGGTTCGGCCGTCACCAGGTTGCCGGCCTGATCAATGGACACCGACAGCTTTAGCGGCTGCCAGTGGTTGAGATCGACAATGTTGGGGTTCCCGGGCAGTTCCGGTTCCAGCGCCGGGTTCACGGGGGTGTACGCGACGTTGGCGTAGGCGTTGGCTTCGTTGGACCCATCGGCGAGTCCTAGGTCGATGTAACACTGGGCAAGATGATTACCGAGGGCGGCGGCCGAACCGCCGCTGTAGTCGGTGGAGACGTCGTCGATGTCATGGCTTAAGTAACTCATCAACGCCTTGGCATCCCGGGTAATGAGACTGGTCCCTGGCGAGGCTGCAAAGCGGTGCCGGATGATGCGGTACATGGCGTAACTGATGGCTTCCTCACGGGCACCCTCAACGTCTTCGGGTAGATCAAAGGAAGCCCGTGAACAACTCACTCCCGCCACCGTCTGACCGAAGAGGTAGGGGCGAGCCACGGCATCGTAGGCGGCCCAAGCGTCGTACATGGCAGCGGAACTATGAAACAGGTTCCGGGCATGCACCGTCGGTCGGGCAAAATCGTTGCGGATGGCTTGCAACAACACTTCGTTCCAACGTCGGGCGACTGAGACGGCGTCGGTGGGTGCTACTCCAGGTAAGTAGTTGGCCCGAACCACCACCGTCGCGTCGGGCATGGTGAACGTGGTCTCGGCCAGCGACGCATCGGTAAACGACCCACCCCCCGCGCTGGTCCAGTGACTGAAGTGATACCCCTCCGTTGCTTCAGCCGCCGACACCACCACCTCCGTGCCCGGATCGTAAACCCCATCACCAGCGCCCTGATTCACCACTAACCGCGTGTTGGTACTGTCTTGAGTAATCGTTAGCAGTTGATCTGCGGCAATGTTCTCACGCGTGGTGATGCTGCCATCGGGCCACCTGACCTCGACATCGACTTCGGTGGCTTCTCCCAGACCAAAGTGCACTTCGTAAGGGTTATGCGAGACGTAGTTGTTGTGACCGCCTAACTCCCGCACTTGCGAACCCTCGCTCGTCGTCGCCGTGATCCACGCGCCAATGCCAAACCGGTTAGCACCCGAACCATCCAACCGGATCGTTAGCGAGTGATTGCCGTTCTCCGTGTCGTTGCGGTAGTAGACGAGGTGTTCTTCTGAACTGTTGGTGATCACCAAATCAAGATCGCCGTCTCGATCCGCATCAAAACAGACGAGGCCCCTTCCTTGCGCGACATGGCTAAAACCGACTTCCAAACCATTTTCTTCGAACGTGCCATTGCCGGCTGAACGGAAATACCGTGTTCGATCCAGTGCAAAATCTTTATTTTTATCGTAGGTCCAGCCGTTGACGTGCACGATATCGAGATCGCCGTCGTGATCGAAATCGGCAAAGCAGCTGCCCCACGCCCAACCGCCGTCTTCGATTCCCGCCGTTCCGCTGACGTCTTCAAAGACCCCTGCACCGCGGTTTCGATAGAGTCGGTTGCCGAATAATCCTTCCCCTCCTTCAACGGAAGAATCCAAGACATCGAGGGTATAGATCGAGGTGACAAACCAATCCATGTCGCCGTCGTTGTCGTAATCGCCCACCGATGCGCCCATACCATTTTGATCGACGATGACGGCTCGGTTGGTCGTTTTGGTGAACGTCCCATCGTCGTTATTCACAAACACTTGGCTCTCACCAAAATCCGACGCCATCAGTAAGTCGCCGTCGCCATCCCCATCGATATCACTGAAATTCTGTGTGTACGACCAGTCTGTGTTGCTTTCCGTTAAGCCGGCCGCAATGGCGGTTCCGATGCTCGAAGCCACAAACGAGCCATTCCCCTGATTCCGCCAAACCGTTTCGGTCTCATCACCAGATCGTCGATTTGTTCCCCAGTGACTGAGAAAGATATCGATGAAGCCATCTCGGTCGTAGTCGAAAAAGGTAGCCGAGATCGTGTTCGGACTCGTGAGTCGAATGCCTGACGTCGCGGTAATATCGATAAAGACGCCTTCCCGATTTTCAAGCAAATAATATGAATCGCCGTGGACGGATCCGACGAAAAGATCGAGGTCGCCGTCGCCGTCGATGTCGCCGAACGCCGGACCGCTACCCCAGTGAGTGAAATCGACCCCCGCCTCCATTGCTACGTCGACAAAGGTTCCATCGCCTTGATTCTGGTAAAGGCTATTAGGTTCGGTATCGCCGCCCACTACGTAGAGATCAATATCACCGTCAGCGTCGTAGTCGGCTGCTGCGATACCGCCACTTGCGCGGTCGGTTTCCGATAGATCTGTAACCAGGCTATCGAAACGCCGATCGAGGCCAACACCAGTTAGTTTGTAGAATCCTCCGGGGTTATTAGCGTCGTTGGCTGACTCTACGTTGCTATTTGTGGCCGTATTAGACGACGCAGGGACGCTACTGCCTGAACCTCCGCCACAACCGGGGAGAATCGAGATTACGGCGAACACATACAGGTAGCCTGCGCGAATACTCACGACGCTTATTTAAGAGACGTTGAGCACGAAACCCGACTAGTCGGCCGCGTTTGCACCACGTCGATCGAACTCTTCTTGCTCGAGAAGCCGGGCACCCCGAAGAATATTGCCCATGGCGTAGTTGCCTTCGTGGCAAGCGTATTCGTAGACGCGCTCCTCAGTGCCTTTCCACACGTACTCGCCGCTCCATGGATTTTCCCAGATAGTCGGGTCATCCACGGTGAAGTTATAGAGTAAATGGCCGTCTTCTCGAAGCGTAAACCGCTCAACAAGATGAAGGTTTTCGTCGCCTCCGTACAGACCCGTATCCTCCCGGAAATTCGTGGTATCGACGACCAGTGTGTCGCCTTCCCAATGGCCTATGGAATCACCAAGCCAGTGTCGCGTATCAGGAGATGAATGCTCCGAGTTAAGACGGATCACACGCGCGTCGTGAACCATCTCCAACAAGATGACGACATGATCCTCGGATTGCACGATACGCTTAAAGTTGTTGTAGAGGCCAGGCAGCATTGGTGGACCAGCACTAAAGCCCAGTAAACAGCGCTCGGCGAGTGCAAGTTCTTCTGGACCATCAAACGGGCCGGCGCCATCGCTATCCAGCCAAGAAGCTGTGCCATCGTTATCGTGCGTAAATGAGCTGAAATTGTCGCCCATCTTTAGTTGTCCCTTGGTGGTCATTTTTGGTTTTCTGCCGTTCGGGGGATCGTAGACGATGGACGTACGAAACTTGCCATCGATGTCTATCACGTGATCGCCAGGGTCGACCCAAAAACTATTGTAGCCGCCGACTCCGCCGGCTCCAGCTGCATTGTTTCCATCACCTCCTTTGACGGGTGCGCTGCGGTCGGGATCGCTAATCCGGTTGGCAGCAGCTTGCAAAGCAGAAACGAGACCGGTCTGCATCCTTTCCGCCTGCTTTTCGGTCATGAATTGGTTCTTACCGAATATTCTCGGACGCTCTTCGGGCGTGAGCGACCCCGAATCATAATTACCCGTAAGGTCGGGGTGACCTGCAGGCGTGCGTGGGACATCCCCAAGCGCCACCGAGCTGACATAGATCACGCTCAGAAACCACACAAATAGCTGTTTCATGATGCCTCCTTCAAAAGCCTGTCTCCGCACACTGCCGGTTGATCTCATCTATGATCTCACAAACCCGGATGGACTCGTCACGCGTGAATTGCGGCATTTCGGTGAGACCCGCCTCGAAGCACCGATGCACCGCCTGCGCCTGGTAAGTGAAGCCGTGTTGGTTACCCCCACTCCACGTCCAACCTTTGTAGTTGATCAACTTTTCACCGGTCCAACGCGAGCCCGCCGGTTGACCCCTGGTAATGGGAGCGGGCGTGGGAATCGGATATTCAAAGCGCTCGACCTGATTAAACGGGCCATTGCTAGGATTCCGATCCTGATTCCAGTGAGTTTCGCTCCAATCCCCTACCCAACCTTGGCTAGGATCAAGCTCCATCACAGGATTCCCGTCGTCCTTTCGGGTACCTTGACGTGGTGGCCGACCGGTTCGAATCGTCAGGGCTGTTGGATGATGCGACGGGGTTTCGATCGTGATGCGTCCTTTCGTGCCGACGTATTGAGTTTCTTCAACGAAACGTCCGGACGGAAAAGTGATCACCGCGATTCCTTGTTGTTCCGCGTACTGAAGAATGGCCGCGCTCGGTGGTGCACCGTGTCCTGAAAACACATCGTTGGCATACGGTTGCCCTCTCATTTTTCGACCCGTCGCAGCAATCACAGGCATTTCGTCGGCACCAAATCCGGTGATTGCCGGGTTTAACGCGTAGACTCGATCTGGGTAATCCGCCTGCACGACTTGAAGAGCCCCAATATCGCCCCGCTCAATTGCAGCGCGGGCATGCTCCACCGCAGGAAAGAACCGTAGCCACATACCTTCCTGGCAGAATACGCCCGCTTGATCCGCCGCCGTATAAATTTCACGCGCCTGTTCGGCCGTGTCCGTGAAGGGTTTTTCGCATAGCACATGCTTGCCGGCTTTTATCGCCGTTAGCATGTCTCGATGGTGATCCCATGTTTTCGAGGCAATGTAAACGATGTCGACGTTCGGATCGTTGCATAGCTCGTCGTATGAACCGTAGGCGGCTGGAATTCCATGGGCTTCGGCGTAGGCTACGGCCCGGGCTTTATCTCGGGCAGCGACCGCTGTCACGGTGGCTCCTGGTACATCTTGGAGCGACTTAATCCAATCGGATGCGATTGCCGATGCGCTGATAATTCCCCATCGCAGGGGGAAATTAATACCGCTCTCAATCGTCTGACCCAGACGAATATCGAGGGGTGTGCTCATTGGCCAGCCATTAAAGAAATTCGGATCATCAGCAACCGTTGCCGGTTTTTGATTTTCGTCACTCATGAGACTGTCCCTCTAATGATCGTCGCTACCTTTTTACCGAAAAAACGCTCATAAGTCCTAATCGATATGGAAAAGCACTTTTCCTTACAATAGTCAGCATTCCAAGATCGTCAAAACATATGCCGTAATGCCATTGCCGAGACAACAGATTCAAACTGCTC
>CAJWCW010000160.1 GCA_913030615.1 uncultured Gammaproteobacteria bacterium
ATGCCGTTCCATCGGATCGGCACTTGAGCTGCCAAACCGTGGATGTCTCCGGTTGGTATGCCGAAACTGGAAAGTCGAGCGCGAAAGGTCTCAATCGGTCCCGTCGACGTGCAGATGCCGGGAATAGCTTCCCGAACGCGACGTATCCGGCGATCACTAAAAGAACCGACGCAGATACGATCTTGCACCCCAAGGTCCAGAATTAATCGAATCAAAGGGCCGACTGACGCGTCAGATTTCGGGTCGATATTAAAGCGCGTGTCGGGAAAGCTGGTGAGAAGCTCATCGAGGCGCGGAATGGATTCACTACCAGCAACGCGTACCGATCGAATCGACTCATAACTTAGCTTCGCTATTGGGCCGTTTCCGTCAGTGACTCGATCCAGTTTATCGTCGTGAAAGGCGAGGAGAATTCCGTCGGAAGTGAGATGAACGTCGGTTTCTAAGTATCGAAAACCTTGTTTTACGGCACTTTCGAACGCGATCAAGGTGTTCTCGGGACCTGCGTGATGATCGCCCCGGTGGGCAAAGGCCAGGCACCCAGGGTGGTCTAGAAAAGGGTGAGTCATGGGAATAGAAACGAAAGAGCGATCAAGGATGACACACGATGTCGGGCTTGCCGGCCATCACCTCGCCAAGGGAGCCGACCGAGATGCGCCAAGGACGCAATCGAAGTAGCCCAAATGTTGGATCCTCAACGTCCTTCCACAACATTCCGAGGTCATATCCGAGCGGGGGTGGTGTTTCCCGAAACAACGTCCATACGCGTTGCTTTTCGTCGAGGTCGTCTTCCCACGTGGCCTCGCAATCGATCATGGCCTGCTCGTGAGCCGGATCCCAGTACGACAGACTGACGAATGGATTTGAGGCCAGGTGTTTTTCCTTGTGGCTGTGTCGACCGGTTGCGATCCATCCGGTAGGGCCTTCCCAGATCGGATGTAAAATGCGTGACCGAGGTTTACCGGACCGGTCGACGGTCGCGAACGTGCACCAGACAATACGATCGGTGATTTCCCTAAGCTTGGGCTCGATCTCCTCGAATGTGACGTCCACCACAATCAACTCATCCTAGTGTACTTAACCGGTTTAACGGCCTTGGAATTGGGGTTCTCGTTTTTCGACAAAGGCATGAAACGCCTCGCGCGAATCGGCGCTTGCCCCCGTTCGGCTGTGGCGCTCGCTTTCCAGCTCAATGTAATCTCGTAGCGGCATGTTCTCGGCGTTGACAAAATTTCTTTTCATTTCACCTATTGCCAAGGGGGCAGCTTTAGATAAACGGTCGACGACGGCGTCTACTTCATCGCGAAAGGTTTCGTCGGAAAAGGTTTTCGAGACCAATCCGATTCTTTCGGCCTCATCGGCCTTGAATTTATCGGGCATAAAGAAGAGTTCCCTCGCCTTGCTCGCACCTAGGATGCGAGGAAGTAACCAAGGGCCGGCCATATCGCCTGAGATCGCAACGCCCAGGAAGGCAGAATTAAACGTCGCGCTTGCGGTCGCGTACCGCAAGTCGCAAGCGCATGCCCAGCCGAATCCGGCTCCAGCACACATGCCGTTAATGCCCGCCACCGTTACTTTGGGCATTTCATGCAGCAACGAGGTGATATGGAAGCAGGCCTTGCTGAAGGGTGCCTGGGCTTCACCACTGGTCGACGCTTTTAGATCGACACCGGGGCAAAAACCCCGACCAGAACCCGTAAAAAGGACCACACGAACGCTATCGTCTCGAGCGACGACGTTCAGGCAATCGTAGAGTTCGCGCATCATGGCATTGGTAATGCCGTTGAGATTATCTGGCCGATTCATGGTGACCGTGGCGCGTGTCCCCTCGACTTCATAAAGGATCGTTTCGTAATCGCTCATCGTGCTCTACCTTTTCTTGCGAGTTGGAAATCCTAGGCGTAGTTGAGTCGCGTCACAAGCTGCTCTTGCAGCACAGGCTTCTTCGGGCCGGGACGTCAAGCCGTCACTTTCACGCGGTAACTCTCGTCGTTCGGTTACTTGAGGTACCGATCGAGGTACTCGACCGATCCCGAGATCTCCGTCTGCGGTACCGCGGTATGGATACCCGGATTGGCGTGCAACGTTTTCTTCTCACTACCCAATGCATCGTACAGTTCAAGGCAGGTATTGCGTGGAACGATCTCATCGTCCCACTGGACCAAAAAACGAACGGGACATAAGACGTTAGGCGCGAGTCGCTTGAGGTCATCGCCGTTGGGACCCCAAGTGCCCATGAGTCCGAGCAACGCGACGCGTATGCGTGAGTCCGACGCCGTGACAGGTAATCCCATCATGGTCCCCATGGACAGTCCCCACCAACACGCGGGCCGCACACCTTCTTCGGATTCAATAAAATCCAAGGCAGCGTGCCAATCAGCAACGATCCCTTCGGTCCCACCTCCCGCATTCCAGATGTCGGAAAACCCTTCGGCGCTCTGAACCTCTATGCCGGATGCACGTTCACCGTGTCCTGGGCCGTCGATGGCCATCGCTGCAATGCCTCGTTGCGCGAGCAGCCTGGCGACGAGCTGAATGTATTCCACTTTCTTGTGTGTCGAGCCACCGTGTCCGAGCAGTGCTATTCGATTGGCTTCACCACTATTAGGTCGCCAATACACGCCCGGAACGTTTTGTCCGTTCACTGTGAGATCGAACTCTCTTTCGGTGATGCCCTCGTTACTTACCTCGTCGCTACGCCACGTCATGGACTATCCCTCCGTCCGTGTCCCTACGCATGTTGATTCTGCCGATTCGAATGTAAAGACAACCATACCTAAATAAGCCTTCAATGTTCCTGTGGGCGTGTTCGCCGTTTTAGTTCTTGACGGTTTCTTTCCTCGGCCTTTATGGTGATCAAAGTGATCCGAATACGGCAACTTGTGTGTTGGCGTAGTGTGGTCGGGCCGATATCGAGAAAACGAAAACGTGAGTGAAGAGTCCAGGGATTGGCGTAACGATGGCGTTAAAGTCATTAGCGGCCAACATTTAGACGAAAATACACCGCAGACCGAAGGGATGACCCGAGCGGCCGCCATTAATTTTGCGACGGCGGGCGCCAAAAAGCTGTGGGCGGGTACCGTCGAAATACATCCCGACGCAAAAACCGGAGCCCACCATCATGGTGCATTGGAGAGCATCATTTACATCATCAAGGGTCAGGCTCGGATGCGCTGGGGCGAAAGACTAGAGAATATTGCGGAGGCGGGCCCAGGTGACTTCATTTACGTCCCGCCCTTCGTTCCGCATCAGGAGATTAATGCCGACGCAAATGAACCTTTGCACTGTGTCCTTGTCCGAAGTGATCAAGAGGCCGTCGTGGTCAATCTTGATCTACCCGTGCTTGAAGATCCTAAGGGATTGCATTGGGTCGACGCGATTCACCCTGCCCCCTAGCAGAAGAGAAATGAGGTAGTTATGTCGGACTTGAACAACAACGTCCAGGGCGTGCCCTGGGATCTTTCGAGTGAATACGAAAGCGCTGATTGTCCCGCCATCGATGCCGACCTTAGTTTGGCGAGCGAGTTGATGGACCAAATGACAGCACAGAATTCGGTTCTGCTCTCTCTCCTTGAGCAGGCGGACGGACTAGGTGTTGAGGAGGCCGTTGACGGTATTGCGGCGGCGCGAGAAATCCACCGCATTAGTGAAGATGTTCGTTCGCTGCTTGGAAATCCTGAGTCTTATGCGGATTGTTGCATGAGCGTGGATAGTCGAGACGAAGCGGCACAGGTGCTGTCGGGTCGACTGCAGTCGTACCAGAAGCGATATACCGAGGTTTCTCAACCGCTGTCACAATTTCTCGATCTCGTGTCGGCCGAGGTTATTGAGGCCTATCTTGATCACGAGTTGACGAGTGCGACGCGCTTCGTCGTTGAGCACGCGAGAAAGCGTCGGGACTTCAACCTGAGTCTCGGTGAGGAAAATCTTGTCTCGGGATTATCTCAAGACGGGATCCATGCCTGGGGTCGATTGTATGATCAGCTTGCGGGGACGTTGACGTGCGACGTTTTAGTCGGGAACGAATCTCAATCCATGGGTTTGGCTGAAACGAGCGGTTTACTACAAAGTCCCGACGATAGAACGCGTGAGAACGCGTGGCGAGCGATCAACGAGTCATGGGGCGCGCAGGTTGAATCGTGTGCCGCTGCGATCAATGCGATTGCGGGGTGGCGTCTGGAATTGGGCCGGCGTCGCTCAAGCAAAAGCCCGGTCCACTTCCTAGATTCTCCAGCTCACATGAATAGAATCTCTCAGGCGACTCTAGACGCTGTTCTCTCGGTAGCGGAGGAATCGATCCCGCTGGCCCGACGCGCAGCACTTTTACAAGCAAAAGCGCACGGTAAGGACCGATACGGTCCATGGGACCAGCGGTCACCTTCACCTTCCACCGAGGGTGAAGATCGGTCGATTCCCTATACCGAAGCGTTGGAGCTCATCGCTAATGCATATAGCAGCGTCGATCCCACGATGGGCGAATTTGTTGAAATGATGGCGGAGCGAAAGTGGATTGAAGGAACCGTTGGTCCCCGCAAACGGCCCGGCGCTTATTGCACGGGTTTTCCCAAATCGCGAACGCCTCGCGTATACATGACGTACACCGGGGGTGGGAGCGATGTGATCACGTTAGCCCACGAACTGGGACATGCTTTTCATTCCTGGACGATGAAGGATCTTCCCGATAGTCAGCGGAGTTATGGAATGTCGCTCGCTGAAACCGCGAGTACGTTCGGCGAAACCATTGTCCGTGACGCTTTGCTCGAGCGAGCTGAGACGCCGTTGCAAGAATTAGCGATCGCTTGGGAGGAAATGGGGGCGCTGGTTTCGTTCATATTGAATATTCCGACACGCTTCGAATTCGAAAAGAATTTTTATGAAGCCCGTCAAGAACGTCCATTGCGTCCGGATGAACTTAAAGAATTGATGAGTCGGGCATGGGAAAAATGGTACGGCGAGAGTCTTTCTGAACCGGACCCTCTCTTCTGGGCGAATAAACTTCATTTCTTTATTTCGGACTTGAGTTTTTACAATTTCCCCTATCTCTTTGGGTACCTTTTTAGTCTTGGGGTGTACGCCAAGCGCCTAAGTTT
>CAJWCW010000161.1 GCA_913030615.1 uncultured Gammaproteobacteria bacterium
TTGGTTACTCACTGTATTCGGGCGAGGATGCTTTCATCGCGCGCGACTGCATGAACAATCTCGCTACCCGTTTTTCTTGCTCGTCGAAGGCATCTGTTTCGTACCAAACGTATTCTGTTTGAGGACTCTGTCCAACGCTGACCACTCGGCTGACCAGGCGATAGTCTCTATTCATGAGGAACGGACCATGTTCAAAGCCAATCTCGATCGCTCCAAAAAGCCCAACAGATTCGCCCACATATGGAGCCAGACCCTGCATAGGATAGGCCCATAGATATTCCATGACCGTGCACGGTGCGGCGAGGGGCTCACCCCACGGTGAATCCTCCCGAAACCATGTGAGGGGGTCACTGATTAGCTTGGTGTCATATCGATGGAACTGTTTTTCGGGTGACGTGTGCACATCATATTCACCGAGTGACATCCCCGGCTGTAGCCGATTGAGGATACGTAATTCGCTTGGATCACACGGACGAAGATCTTTTTTGCGAAGCTCCGATTCAGAATGATTACCCACGGCTGCAGTCCCTGTCGCAACCAGCAAGCCGTCCTCTCGTTCCATCCAGACCCGAACTGAGTCACTGCCGGTTGTCCTGGCCTCAGCAAATACCTGAACTTTTTCGAGATCAACCGTCGCATTCTTGAAACTCAAAGACAGATTGCCACGTTCAAACCACTCGTTGCCGAAAATTTGCAACAGCACCGGCGGAAACTGGTTCATATGGACATCGCCGGCAACCGTACCGCCGCGAAAACCGAGTTCCGCCGCAGTGTCATCGTCATGGATACTGCCTTCGCCGGCATCTGCGGACCAATTTCTAGCAGCCCAGAATGGGCCCGTAATCACTTCCGTCATATCCGTCCTCCGATGTCACGTCTCCACAAACGACCAACTAGAGCATCACATCCATTATTTGATGGCAACCCGACATAGGTACGATAGATCTCGGCGAGAGACGCTGGGACAAGCTGCTCCGGTCAAGACACGCGGTCCAATATCGAGAGTGTGGATCGATTGAAGGACCTTAGATTTCCGAAACTTCGACGTATACCTCACGCATTTTGTCGATGTGTTGTTGCGGCTCAAGGTTGCCGCCTAGTGTGCGCAAACACAGATGCGTAAGACCCGCTTCCCGCCAACCCTGTACGCGCTCCCGCCACTCTGCTTCGCGCGGACCGACCACTGCAACGCCAGCTTCAGCGCCAATCATCGATGGCTCCCGATCGGCTGCCAGTGCCGCATCCTTGATATCAGCGCTCACACCGGGGTACTCCTCGGGCGAACAGAGCACGAACCAACCGTCCGCGTGACGGCCAATTCGCTTTCTAATGCGTTGCACCGGTACGCCGCTCGCGCCAATCCACAGCGGAATCGGTTGCTGTATTGGCAACGGCGAAAGTCCAGCACCCTCGACTGCATCCCAACGTCCAGAAAAGTTCACTGACTCCTGCGTCCAAAGCGCTTTCAGCAACCCGATCTGCTCCTCGATCCGCGTTCCGCGCGTACGAAAGTCCGTGCCTAGTGACCTATATTCCGCTTCGGAGCCACCTACACCGATGCCAAGACGCAATCGCCCTCCCGACAACACATCAAGCTCGGCAGCTTGCTTCGCGAGCAATACCGTCTGCCTTGACGGAGTCACAATGACCGACGGTACGAGCTCTATGCGCTCAGTGACGGCCGCGACGTACGCCAGAAGCATCATGGGTTCATGCAAGTGCCCACTTTGGGGTCTCAACACCTGATCGGGCACCCGTAAATGCGTATAACCGAGCTCGTCCGCGGTCTGCGCGAACTCCTTGATCGCTCCCAGATCGTTCTCAAATTCTCTAACCGGAAGCGAAATACCTATTTTCATTCTGCGCCTTAGATCATCCACTGTTACTACAACGATGATAGCGCCGCTTTGGAACTTGATGCATGGCGTCAGGTTCGTCGAAAATGCTATCCGGGACTCAAAACTCGCTCTCGAGGCTTTTTATGGAATTTTTAGAACAGAATTGCACCAAGACCCTTCGGGAGGGATTGGAAGAGCTGTACATAAACAATCCAGAAGTAGCGGCCTCTTCCAAATTGAAAGGGAAATCGTTTCAGGATCATGATCTAACGCATGTAATTTTTGGTTGTGACACGTCGATTCGTGGGGAAATTATCCTCAAACCCTGGATTCTTTTTGGAACAAATATTTCCAAGCAAGAGCTCATGGATTATTCGAAAGATGAAGAAGTGAAACGCCTAAATAAGGAAGGCATCGCTCTTATGGGAGGCCTTTTTATCGCCACACTTAAACTCGTGTTCATACTCTTACCGCAGTTTTTTCACACCTGGTTCCTTCGCGTACGGAAAATGAAGGACAAGTGGCCCCACTCCAGTATTACTGATGACATGCTTCAAAAGAGAATAGTGGACCTCAGAAACGAATATGGGATCCAAGTAGTGCCACCCGAAACGAAAGTTTCAATGGGCTGAGCGTATTCAAAGCGTGAGCATAATCATTGTGTCGGCTTTGCGGGCCTGAAACCCGGAATCGCTACACGGCATTCGCTTGCAACGTCCCTTCTGGCCGATACGGATCTCCGTCCTGCAAATACCCGCCCGACGTGGCGGGAATGGGTTCGTGGTCATACAAGCCACGATCCTTGGTCTTGGGAAGGTGATCACTGAAAAAGGATTTGTCGCCGAAGAACCTCAACACCAGGTTCTTGCGCTCCGGCAGGTTTTCGTCTGCACCGCCACCAGTATGTAGGCAGTGAGGATGCAAGACGACGACATCGCCTGGTTCGACGTCAAATCCTGCAACGTCCCAAGAAGTCGGATCTTTTTCGATATCAGCCGAAATGTCCGGGAGTCGGGGAAAGTCTCCTGCGTCGCCCCAGAGCGGATCCGTTGGATCTTTGGGATTAAATGTCGTCCCGTCGTACATGATGCCTTGGTGCGAGCCCCGCACTACGCGAATGGCATATTCTGCGTTCATCTCGACGAGCGGTATCCAGAAATTACCCCAATGTTCGCCACCCCACTGAGAATAGACGGTGTCCTGGTGCCAGAACGTCGCCATCGATCGACCAGTCTTCCAAAAAACCTCCTCGGCATAGTAGCCGACGTACTCTGAACCCCAGAGCTCCGCAGCTATACGGCCGAAGGGCGAGTTGGAAACGAGATTCCGGTACATGGGACGGGCCTCGGGATTGGCATTATCGACGAAAAAGACGTTGTCGCCTTCGGGACTTCCAGCCGCGATAGGTCCCGGGTGTGCGACCGACCATCCGAAACAGCGGTTGAGCTCATCCAGCAGCACGTCGTCGATAAGCCCAGGCAGCTTCACGATGCCGTCTTCTTGCAGCGATTGCTTGTGCTCTACAGTGACTTCAAATGCCAATGACGTTCCCCGGTCTTTAGTTCAGCAATAAAGCATACTCGATCGACTCTCACGGTGCTCTTGTGGGATTGGCCCAGCCCAAGTAGCCTCCTGAAAAAATGCGGTACACAAGGACCCGACATGCCCATCGACGTTATCGTTCCCGAAGCTCACCAAAAAACCTATGACAACTGGCACTTTGCTCCCGCTGTTCGCCACGACGACTTAATTTTCGTTTCCGGCGTTGTCGGGCAAGGCGAGTCCGCCGAGGAGGAATTTCGTAACGCCTGGGAGTCACTCGGCGGGACGCTCGCGGAAGCCGGTGTCGGCTACGAGGACATCATCGACACTACTATCTATATGGTCGATCTGCAGAAGAATGCGGGCGCTATGGCAAAGGCAAAGGACGAATTCATCAAAGAACCCTACCCCGCTTCGACGTGGATTGGGATCACCGAGCTCGTCATTCCAGGCGCACGTGCCGAAATCAAAGTGATCGCGCGGAAGGCGTCCTAAGCCTCGAACGCAAATAGAACAATGTAAAAAGTCTGCTTTAACCACACAGATGAAGAAATTCATATTAATCGCTCGGATCCCGATATTTCTGTTGTTTATTTTTGTGTTGGTTAGCCCAATTCAGGCTGCGCCTGAGGATGATAAAAGACCCAATATTGTCTTGGTTCTAATGGACAATTTTGGCTACGGTGAAATTGGCGTTTATGGCGGAGGAGTTCTACGCGGGGCGCCAACACCCAATATTGATGGCATTGCAGCTGAAGGATTCCAGCTAACAAATTTTAATGTTGAAGCTGAGTGCACGCCTTCTCGGTCAGCGTTGATGACCGGACGTTATGGGATTCGTACCCGACAACGGCAAGCAGGACCCCCCAGAGGAGTATGGTACGGAATAACCAAGTGGGAGATTACGTTTGCTGAGATGTTGTCTGACGCTGGTTACGCGACAGGCATGTTCGGCAAATGGCATTTGGGAGACACCGAGGGCCGTTATCCCACGGACCAGGGCTTTGATGAATGGAACGGAATCCCCAGATCATCAGACCGAGCCTTCTGGCCGGATAGCAATAGTTTCACGCCGGGCAGCCACCCTGATGCCGTGTTCACTCACGTCATGTCGTCATTTCGGGGTCAAGAACCCAAAGAGCTGGAAGTGTTTGACCGCGCCAAACGCGCGACGATCGATCGCGATATTACCGATCACGCCATCGATTTCATCAAACGCAAGGCCCGTACCAAGCAGCCATTTCTTGCCTATCTCCCCTATACGCAAACCCACGAACCGGTAGACCCGCATCCTGACTTCAATGGCAAGACTGGAAACGGAAGCTTTGCTGACGTTTTGGCGCAGACGGATGCCTATGTGGGTGAGCTCCTGGACACGATCGACATACTCGGATTAAAAGAAAACACCATCTTTATATTCACATCGGACAATGGGCGCGAAGGCGTGCCGAGATCGTTTGGATTCACCGGCCCCTGGCGAGGGAGCATGTTTTCTCCCTATGAAGGTTCCTTACGCGTCCCTTTTCTAATCCGCTGGCCCGGGAAAATACCCGCAAAGCAGGTATCAAACGAAATTATCCATCAGATAGATCTGTTTCCTACATTGGCCAGTTTCGTAGGAGCTGATATTCCGAAAGATCGAATCATGGATGGTGTTGACCAATCTGATTTCCTGATGGGAAAGTCTGAGAAATCCGCTCGAGAGTCCC
>CAJWCW010000162.1 GCA_913030615.1 uncultured Gammaproteobacteria bacterium
GGCGCGAATTTCAACTATCTGCTTACCGACTACTCGAAAGAGGATGGTGGACTTTCGTTTGTTCCTGGGAGTCACCGCTGGCGTCGTCTTCCGTCAAAAGAAGAGGCTGAATATTGGGCTGACAATGCGGAACCTGTCGAGGCACCTGCGGGATCAATGGTTATCTGGGGTGATCATACGTGGCATGGATCCTTCCCTAAAACAACGGACGGTCTTCGTCTGATGATTTTAGGTATGTACAACCGTCCCCACATGCAGACCCAAGAGGCCTACCGGCACACGGCGACCGATGAGGCGCTGGCTCGTAACCCCAAGCGGTTTGCTCGGTTGATGAACGTCTACAACAGTATGCCTTGGGGAAAGACACCCGATTACACCATTGCCGGACAGGGTCCCAACGGCTACTTGAGCTTGTTCGATACCGAGCCGGCTGGGAAAGACATCCGGGTACCCATACGTGGCGATTATCACCATTACGATTTAAAGACAGGGGAGGCGATCAAAGCTGGCATGAGCGCGAAGGTTGGGTTCCCCGATCACTACAAAAAATAGAACGGTATCTCGGAGCGAGACTCTAACTTTGCGACCACAACTCAAATGGCAATGGACCGATTCAAGCTAGCCGAGGAACTTAACGCATTGAGCGCTTTTGGCCGGGCGATCGATCTTGTTCCAACGACACCGTTAACTGACGGTCCGCCTTGTCTAAAAAGATGTATGGGTTTATATAAACTCGATGGATTAGGGGATCATATGCCATGGCCAAGACTGAACTCAGCATAAGCTCGGAGATTAAAGAGCTTGGTATCGAAGAGTACGCCCGCGAACTCGAATCCAACGGGCTCACCATCGTTCCACCGGAAGTGAACGGATTTGGGCTAGAGCGCATCGATCGGATTGTCGAGATTATTTTGGAACGTGCTGAGGCGATGACAGGCGCGAAGTTCACGCTCGATGACGGACCTCTCGATGAACTTGAATTTCCGAAACCCAAGCTGACTCCAGAGCAAATGCAACAAATTGAGGCGCTAGGATTTAAAGACGCGATCCTTAAGCCGACGCAGTTCTTGATTCAGAAACTCACGCAAGTGGATCGTATGTTCCGAGATCTTGTCGTCAATCCAGTTTCGGTCGCTCTTCAAAACCATATGATGGCGGGACAGTCCCGGCTCTCAAGCGTTAACTGCTTCGTTAAGTGGCAAGGTGATTTTGGCTATGGACCTGGGCTCGGTTTACATGCCGATCAGGCAGCAACCCCGCTACCCTGGGGCCCTGTCGCACATAGTGGAAACAGTACCTGGTGCCTGACGGACTACACGCTCGATGGAGGCGCCCTCGCCTACGTTCCGGGTACACACAAGGAAAGCAAGCCAACGCCACCGCCGGATCGGATCAAGGATGCGATTCCAGCCGAGGCCCCGAAGGGCTCGGTGATCGTGTGGCACGGGGCCACATGGCACGGTGCATTTCCGCGTAAAGATAAGGGACTACGGTTGGGATTGGCCGTTTATCACCGCCATGCCGCCAATTTGCCCCAAGAGGACGTGCCTGGTCAGACGACGGAAGCGATGGTCGAGGACACAGACAACCCGGAGGTGTATCGCATTTTGGCAGGGCTTACCGATAAATTTCCTTACAGGGAGATTCAAAGCGAAGTTGTACCTCACGTGAAAACGTCTGCAGCGACAGGATAATTTTTCAGGAAAGGACGCTCATTACTACTGGACGGTGTCACCACGAAGCCATGTCGAAGTCCTCAGCCAACGTCGTTCGACCTAACTGCTTGGCGTTTCACCTTCGATTAACGATACGTCTTTGAGAGTCTAGAACTTACCCTCACTCTCTTGGGTGACTTCCCTCCCCTTGCCTCCGACCATAGCCATCCATGTTTTGAATGCTTCTTTCTTTGGCATTCGCTGGGCGATCATCATTCGAGGTTGATCAGACGTATTCGCACCTAGCGAATGAAGTAGGCGCAGGTCAACGAAATAGACGTCGCCTGGGTCGCCGGTGAGCTCGACGACCTTGACCGGAACGTTATCTATATTCCCGACCTCTTCCAAAAATCGAGACCGATCGTCGACGCCCTTGCCAGTAAGCTCGCGAAAATAGGTGTGGCGTTTAAGCCTTCTCTTGACGTTCTTTGAACTAAGGTACTCGACATCGTTTAACAGGTGATGGCTACCCGCAAGGACCAGGGTCCCTCCTCCCTTCGGTTCGACTTTATTCACGAAAGTGAACATCTCGGGCCCCGGAGCTCCCATGGCTGCGCTACGAGGCATATCGAGATGCCAAATACTTCTCGGCACCTCCCATTCCCCGTCCCATTGGCCGTCGTGGTTCATCACGTAACTTCGTGGGGCGGTGAAAAGAAATTGGGCGATCGGGGAAGAGAGTTCTATTTCATCGCCAGAAACAAGCTCCCGGGCGTAGTCAAGGACACGATCCGTCAAGATGGATCGGAGAGATTTTGTGTTTCGAGAAATCTCCTTAATTGTGGTGTTGAGTCGTTTTTGGCCATCAGCGTCCGTCGGAGCTATCCAACCTTCGCTTCCCCAAAATTCTCGTCGACGTAATCGCTCCATCACCAGCTCCCGAATGGGATCGACCACTTGGGGCGGAATAAGGGCCTTGATCTGTACCAATCCCCACTCGGTATATGTCTGATGTTCGTTTGGTGTAAGCATGGGCCGGTCTGCTAATGATCATGAAACGTGAGAGCGACACAATAGCAGCTCGACCATCGAGATCCCCACAGAGCTCAGGTCTTTGGATGGTTCAAGCTTTGTCCCGACGACGACTATTCGCGTACAAAGTAATCCAAGGACCACGAACCAAACCCGTCTACAATTTGGACCGTATGAACAAGGTCAATAACGGTAACGGACTGGAGATGGCGTATCTTGACGAAGGTCACAGCGACGACGTCATACTCTTGCTTCATGGCTTTCCCGAACTTGCCTACAGTTGGCGTCGGGTGATGCCTGTATTGGTACAAGCGGGTTATCGTGTGATTGCGCCCGATCAACGTGGATACGGTGAAACGACGGGTTGGCCGTCGGGTTATGAGGTCGACCTCGCCCCCTATTCGTTCAAGAACCTGGTTGCAGATGCCCTCGGCTTGTTAAATGCCTTGAACATTCCATCCGTGGCGGCCGTCGTTGGTCATGATTTTGGTTCGCCGGTGGCGGCTTGGGCTGCGATGACGCACCCCGAAATATTCCGGCGTCTAGTCTTGATGAGCGCGCCGTTTGGCGTGCCGACGATTAACGTGTTTGACGCGGTGGCTAGATTGCAACCGCCACGCGTGCACTATCACCAGTACTATGCGACGCCAAAAGCCGACCGCGATATGCGACATCCGCCACAGGGTCTTCATGACTTTCTTCGTGGCTACTTCCATTACAAAAGCGGTGACCATGCGGCTAATCAATCGCACCCGTTGACGGCACATGAATTGGGTACGCTTCCCACGTACTACATCATGGAAGCCGGAAAAACGATGCCCGAAACGGTTGCGACCGAAATGCCCGAGGAGCCTAGTAAGTGGCTGACGGACGCAGAGCTTGCTATCTACTCTCGCGAATTTGAGAGGACTGGCTTTCAAGGCGGGCTGAATTGGTATCGTGCACGCATCAAGGGCGTTGATTCGAAAGAGCGACGCACCATACGTGTACCCACCACGTTTATCGCTGGCAAACACGATTGGGGTGTTTTCCAGGCACCGGGCGTGTTCGAGTCCATGCAAAGCACCGCCTGCAGCGACATGCGTGGCGTACACCTCGTGGACGGTGCTGGGCATTGGGTGCAGCAGGAGCAAGCTGAAATTACGTCAAGACTGCTATTGAATTTCCTTGCCTGATCGTTCCATCGTAACTTTCTGATTACGGAGGGAACCTATCCTTCGACTCAGCCGCAGGATACGGCTGTAGAGCTTGTCCCTTCACCGTCCGGATCAGCAACCCCTTGGAGGCGGTTACCGATTGCCTCTACCGCATAAACCCTTCCGAATTTTCCACGCCCCCTAATTTCGTCGACGTCAAATTTCGCCGACTGCCACTGGCGCAAGTCAGCATTCGACC
Source organism: uncultured Gammaproteobacteria bacterium (assembly GCA_913030615.1). Classification (GTDB taxonomy): domain Bacteria; phylum Pseudomonadota; class Gammaproteobacteria; order Pseudomonadales; family Azotimanducaceae; genus UBA11889. The sequence goes on from CAJWCW010000162.1 coordinate 4,083, forward strand.
AGCCATTGGCCGTGCGTTCAATCTCCATACCCTTAAGATGCACATGCCGGACGTTTTTGGCATCAATCGAGCTCATCGGGTGGATGCGCGGTGCGGCGATCGCTGCCCCAAGAGGCATACCTCGATCAATGACTCGCGAAATTACTTGCACAATGGCTGATGGAATTCGTATACCTCCAGCAGCGCCAAGCGCCATGACGACCTGATTATTGGAAGTCACAATCACTGGTGCGATCGATGTTCGGGGCCTTTCGCCCGGGATATTGCGGCCGGTTCGCAGGTATCGCCCCATCGTCGCCGCATACACGATTCCAAGTTCGGCTGTTGCGACCTTGGAGCCGAAAATAGGGCCCAATGTTTGGGTAAGCGAAACCGTCATCCCACCACAATCGCTTATGGCAAAATGACTCGTGTGGCCGTCCATCTGGCGATCCCAAACATCAGGACTCTTCAGGGTTTGATGGTGCGTACGGTGGAGAGTATGCCGCTCTAAGTCGGAAGCTTTCGTTGCATGCTCGGTGGATTCGAGTTCCGCGGGAATGCTGATCGAAGTCTTCTGCAGCTGTGCCCATGTCCCGTCGAGGATAGGATCCATGTCTTGCTCGTAGTAGTCGCTACTCATCGACCTTATTGCAAGCCCCAACGCCTGATTGACAAGGACGGCCCACGTTGCTTCCTTGGCGCCTCCCATATCGAAAGGTGCAAGCAAACTCAACGCCCTCGCCACGAGTCCGCCGCCACCGGGTGCTGCAAGTGTATGGATGGTGTGATCACGGTATCGGTACGCGATGTAATTACCCGGTAGGACACGGTATGCCGAAAGGTCGGTACGGGTGACAAACCCACCATGAGCTTGTACGTCACGACTGATCTTTTCCGCAATAATGCCCCGGTAGAAACTCGGGAGTCCCGAGTTCGCCATCGTTGAAAGCGTGTTGGCGAGGGCGGGTTGACGGAGGATTGCACCCGCAGAGAAGGCCTCACC
>CAJWCW010000163.1 GCA_913030615.1 uncultured Gammaproteobacteria bacterium
CATCGAATGCCCCGACGAATTTTTTCGCATGTGCCTCGAGATAGGATTCCACTTCAAATGTGATGCCGAAAGCGTCGTCGTCCTCGTGGTGCGCGTCGTCGGTTGCCCGTTCGCGGCCAAATCGGGTCGACCACTCCTGAGCCGATCGGTACGTAATCATCCCAAGCTTGCGCGCTAACTGCATGCCTTGCGCGGGGGGTGTGTCGATGTCGTATTGCCCTTTTTCCCAGAGGGGATCTTTTCGAATCATCTCTCGTTGCAAGGATCGTAGCGCGATCGAGAAGGGCAGGCTGTGAGTGGCGGACGAGATCGAAACAAGTTGCTTTGTGACTCCTGGGAACATCAGCGTATGTGCTAACGCCGTCATGCCGCCCATCGAGGGACCGACGACGGCATGGAGATGCTCGATACCCAGTTGTTCAACAACTTTCTGACCGGCGAGGGCGACGTCTTCCAGGCATAGCACGGGAAACGTTAGTCGGTATGGTTTTCCGGTGGCCCGATTGATCGACGCCGGGCCGGTGGAGCCGAAACAACTACCTAGTGAATTGACGCACATGACGAAGTAACGGGTTGTATCAATGGGTTTTTCAGGCCCGACCATGTCTTCCCACCAACCGCTGGAAGGATCCTCGTTGGAGGAGGCGGCATGGGCTGAAGGTGACAATCCGGTGAACAGGAGTACCCCATTGTTCTTTGCCGTATTTAGCTCGCCCCACGTTTCGTATGCGATCGTGGGGCGAGCTAACTGACCCCGTCGAAGTGCAAGCGAGCCTTCAATTTCAATATATTGTCTTGCGTCCGGCATACGTATTTGCAGGTCCCATGAAATCGATACGAAGTGATCAGCGCGACAACGTGATCAGGTAGTGTCATTAAGTATGACCGATTCCAAAGTGTCGGTCAGGTACTGACATATCGTTGATAAGTATATTTTTAATAAATCATAAAAAACATAGGGTTACAATACGTTTATCAAGTATATGATCACTTGTTTTTTTGTTTCGATAGCGGAGTTTCGCCCATAGAGTTGTTCGAATCGTTAAGATCTAACGATGACTGAATCGGACGATCAAACGCCGTGGGTGCTTCTCCAAACCGACACGAATCGTAGTGTTATCTCCGACGCGTCTTTGGTTCTCACTGCGATGGACATTGCCAATCGGTTGGATCGCAATACGCACGAATGGCTATTGTACGTGCCGTCGGCGTCGAGGGATGTCGCCCAACGACAGCTCGAGTTATACCGACGCGAGAACACCCCGATAACGCTACCCAAGGTCCTCCGTATCGACACGGGTTGGGCGGGTATCCTTGGTTACTTGCTCGTGATTTGGTCGATTCCGACGCTTGCGGGCATGTTCACCGAGATCGATTGGCGCAGCGCGGGTCAGATGGACGTGACGTTAGTCAGCAAGGGTGAATGGTGGCGGTTGTTTTGTGCGTTGACGCTGCACGCGGATCTTCCTCATATTGTGGCGAATTCTTTTTTTGGTGCTGTGTTTGGTCTGATGGTAGGTCGACACTTGGGCTCGGGGTTTGGCTGGCTCCTGGTGTTATTGGCTGGGGGCTTGGGAAACGGTCTTAACGCGTTTTTCCGGCCGGAGGGTTTTCTTTCCTTGGGTGCGTCGACAGCGACGTTCGCCGAGGTGGGGTTGGTCGCCGCCTACGTCGTCGCGCGCGGTTATTTTCGGGGCGGGGGATTCCGGCGCAACGCGGCGCCGATTTTTGGGGCGATTGCGTTGCTGGCGTTCACAGGAGTCAGTGGGGCGAGGACCGACGTTCTTGCTCATTGCGCTGGTCTATTCGCGGGCATTGTCTTGGGAGCTGCAGCATCGTCGTTTGACGTTCGGCGGCTTGGTAAGAGTGGTCAGTGGATTGCCGCAGGCATTGCCGTGGGTATTTTGATGACCGCATGGTCACGCGCTATTTAGGCCTCGAATTAAGCTGCGAGATTGATCGGTAAGCGGCGTCGACGTGCTCCTTCCACACTTTTCCGGTTTATTGAAATTTAGTGGACGTTGGATGAAATTCGTTGAAGAGACGGTGGAAGTGTCTTTGATTCCGGCCAATAACGCTGGTCTATCGCTGCTAACTCGGTTATGAGTGTATGGGTGTTAGTTATTGACGCCGTTCTCTTGGATAAACGATGCCAAGAACGGTCGAGGAGGGTTTATGTTGGACTTAATCGTACCGATCCTACTGCTACTCGTCGTTGTGTTTGTCCTAACGTCGATGGTGAAGTTCGTCCCTCAGGGGCACATTTACACGAAAGTACGCTTTGGTAAATTTACCGGGCAACTTGAGCCCGGGCTCAACTTCTTGGTCCCAATCATTGAAAAGGTTGATAAGAAAATTAATGTCATGGAAAGCGTGTTGGATATTCCTACCCAATCTGCGATCACGCGAGACAATGCTCAGGTCGCCGTTGACGGCGTCGTTTTTTATCAAATTCTTGAGGCGGACAAGGCCGCGTATGCCGTTTCGGATCTGGTACGTGCGATGGAGAACCTGACCATGACCAACATCCGTACCGTGATGGGCAACATGAATTTGGATGAACTCTTGTCTCAACGCGAAACGATTAATGCGCAACTTTTAAACGTCATTGACGAAGCCACGACCCCCTGGGGCGTCAAGGTGACCCGAGTAGAGATTAAGGACATTGACCCTCCGCGTGATTTGGTTGATGCCATGGCGCGGCAGATGAAAGCGGAACGGGACAAGCGCGCCGAGATTTTGAATGCCGAGGGTAAACGGCAGTCAGAAATTCTTGAAGCCGAAGGTCAGAAGCAAGCACAGATTTTAAATGCCGAGGGCGAGCGTGAAGCCGCCTTTCGTGAAGCGGAAGCGCGTGAGCGACTCGCCGAGGCGGAAGCCAACGCGACCGAAACCGTCAGTCGAGCGATCGCTGCGGGTGAGCTGTCAGCGATCAACTACTTTATAGCCCAAGACTACATCAAGGCGCTCCAAACCATAGGTAGTGCAGACAACCAAAAGATCATCATGCTGCCACTTGAAGCCACGAATCTACTCGGGTCTGTTGCCGGCGTCGCTGAAATTGCGAAGGAAGTGTTCGGCAAAGACGAGACATAGGTATCGAAGGCATCAAACTGAGGAGGGCGCGTGTCTAAACGAGCACTGATGATCTCGGTATTAGGCCTGTTGTTCGGAGTGCTTGCGCACGGGTCTGCGCCGGTGTGGGTGATCGATCTCAATGATGTTATTGAGGCGTCGTCGGCACGTTACCTGTCCGATTCACTGGAAAAGGCGCGTACGTCAGACGTGCCCTTGGTTGTGCTTCGTATTGACACGCCGGGTGGATGGATGGATTCCACTCGCGATATTGTCAAGGATATCCTAGCGTCCCCTGTTCCGGTCGCCGCCTACGTTTCGCCAGAAGGCGCGAGCGCGTCGAGTGCCGGGACCTACATCGTTTACGCGAGTCATGTGGCCGCGATGGCGCCAGCAACTAATATTGGTTCTGCAACTCCGGTACGGGGAGACGGGGAGGCGATGGAGCCCAACATGGAACGCAAAGTCGTGAATGATGCCGTAGCGCAAATGCGTGGCTACGCCGAGCTTCGTGGACGCAATATTGATTGGGCTGAAAAAACGGTTCGAGAGGCAACCAACCTAACGGCATCGGAGGCGTTAGAGCAGAACGTGATCGACGTCATGGCTTCCGATATCGGTGGTCTGCTCGCCAAGGTTGATGGCATGACCCTCACAACGAAAGCGGGCTCGGTCACGCTAGCCACCGAAGGGAGTGAACACGAGGTAATCACTAATGCCTGGTTCGAGCATTCCAGCGTGAAGACGTTGCTCGATTCCTTGGGTGACTCGCTCTGGTGGGTGATCGGGATCGTGCTTGTTATTGGCGAGGTCGTGTTGCCTGGGACCTTTTTGATTTGGTTCGCCTTCGCTGCTTTCGGGGTCGGACTGGTCGGACTGGTCTTCGATATGAGTGGTATGAATCAGGTAATCGTTTTTAGCTTGCTCAGTTTTGCGAGCCTGAGTCTCGGGTACTTGATGCGTAAGCGGCGCGGCGATCCAGAGGCTCCGGCGTTTGCCGACCGGACACAGGCGTACATGGGAAAAACCTATACCGTTGTTGAAGCGATCGAGAACGGTCAGGGAAAGATCAAGGTTGGCGACTCGGTGTGGCTCGCCGAAGGCGAGGACTGCCCGGTCGGAGGATCGGTCAAAGTAATCGACTCCAGAGGTAACGTTCTGGTGACCGAAATCGTTCCCCCAGATGAGAGTGCGTCAAACTAGTTTCGATTGACGTGCACGACCCTGCGAATCGATTGATGTAGCCCTACTTGGCAGGAATATGGGGTGGTGCTGAGCTAACCTCGTCGCGATAGCCAAGCCCCGACAGATTGCCTTGATGTTGAGCGCGAGTAATTTGATATTTGGAAAGTAGGTAGAGGCAAATGGCGGGCATGATGACACTCAGAACTGCGACGACGAGCGCGAGATCCTGAATCGCGAGGGTTTTGTCAGCGGTGCTTGCGGCCGCTTGGAAACCCACAAAGTAGAGTAGGGGGCCTTTGGCCATTAACCCAACGCCGCTGATCGCTTTTTGAATCAAGTTGGGGCCAGCAAAAAATAGTCCTTCGGAGCGTCGACCGGTGCTGGTCTGACTGTCTTCTACCACGTCCGCATTCATTGAACCAACGAGAATCCAAGCAAGGACGGCAACGTTGGCGGAAAAGAAACCGTGCGCGAGCATGACCCACCACAGGAGACCGTATTTTTCGCCGTTTGGCGGTAGGATCTGAATGCCGTAGTGGAGATCGAGTAAACGTAATATCAGTAGAGATGGGCCGATAACGATAGAGATAACGAACAGCCCGATCGCCAGTTTTTTCTTGTCGTAACCGCGTGCCAGTGGGCCGGCAAACGCGCTGATGATCAGGGCGCCGCCCATTGCCACGACGGGAAATATTGCGACGTCGGCGGGCTTCCAATCCCAGAAGTAGGTGTTCCAGTAGAACTCCAAGCCAATGGTCAGTCCAACAAATAAACTGAACACGAC
>CAJWCW010000164.1 GCA_913030615.1 uncultured Gammaproteobacteria bacterium
GTGTTTCACGTCTGCACGTAATCGGGGGGCGTACTTTGCGTGTGCGATTGTTGTCACGTTGCAACGCGCCGTTAATGCGTTACTCATTTCAATGAAATGATTCTCGAGCCCGCCTTCTTCGTCGCCCGCCATGATCTGAATAACGTTGAGTAGTGCCACAACCCCTAGATTCTTAGCATATCGCCACCGATATCAGCGCGTTCGCATCGGGGGACTAGCCGTCTGGTGTTGAAGATTGAAGGCGCTGTTCTGCCAATTCCGCGAAAAAAGTCGCTCCGTATACCGACGCTTCATCATTAAAGTCGTAACTGGGGTGATGAACGGGATGTCGCGAGTTGTCGTCGCCATTGCCGATGAGAAGATAACAGCCGGGCACCTGTTCGAGCATGAATGAGAAATCTTCAGACCCAGTTCCTGGCGGAAGATTAACGTGAACGTTGTCTTCGCCTACGAGTCCTGCACAGACACTGGCCGCGAACGCTGATTGCGTCTCGTCATTTACGACTGGATGAAAAATATCGCGAAAATCGAAGCTGACTGTTGCGCCATAGCCCTTCGCTGTTGATTCAGCAAGAACGCGCATCCGTTCTTGAATATGTGTCATCACAGCATTGGAGAATGTACGGACCGTACCCGAAAGGTGTGCGCTCGCCGGAATGACATTGTAGGCGTCGCCCGCATGAAATTGCGTGATAGAGACGACTGCGGCTTCACGTGGTCTAACATTCCTCGAAACTATGGACTGAAATGCCGTAACCACCTGGGCTCCTACGACGACCGGATCGATACCGTTTTCCGGATGAGCGCCGTGTGCCCCGACGCCATCGATCCGAATATCAAAAAATGCGCCGGCCGCAGCGACCACCCCCGCCGTCGCGGAAAACTGTCCAACGGGTAGTCCGGGCGCATTGTGCATCGCAAATATGCTGTCACAAGGGAACTGTTCGAATAGTCCATCTTCGATCATGGCACGAGCACCACCGATACCCTCTTCAGCTGGTTGAAAGATGAAGTTGACTTGGCCGCGAAAGTTCTTGGTTTCTGAAAGGTAGCGCGCGGCGCCCAATAACATCGTGGTATGACCGTCGTGACCGCAGGCATGCATCTTTCCGTCGTGGATGGATCGATGTTCAAAGTCGTTGGACTCGTGCATCGGAAGGGCGTCCATGTCCGCGCGCAGACCGATGGTTTCGGGCTCGTTCCCGACCCGCAAAACGCCAACCACTCCAGTCTTCCCGATTCCCCGGTACACGTCGATGCCGAATGATTCGAGGCTTGTCGCAACAAAATCGGCGGTCCTTTGCTCCTCAAACCCGAGTTCGGGATGTGCGTGGATGTCCCGTCGCCAAGATTTCATGTCGTCTGCGTACGTCGCGATGGTGTCTTTAATGCTCACATGGGCTCTCTTGTCTAAATGTTTTCGGCGAACCAACTGCGAATGAGGATGCCATTGACGCTGGTGTTGCATTCAAAAGAGATCAATCGGGGAGTCCTAGAACCCGCTTCGCAATAATGTTGAGCTGCACTTCGTTACTACCACCCGCGATTGACCGGGCTTTTCCGCCGAGCCACGAACGGGTTATTTCCTGTTCTCCAGAGTCATCCGACTCCCAACCAATCGCGCTGGTACCCAACATGGCCACTTGCATCTCTGATCGCTCTTTCGCGAGATTCGCGCCATACAACTTGAAAATTGAGGTTGCTGGTCCTGGCGTACTCCCCGCAGACTCCTCGACTGTTCGGCGTTGAGTCAATCGGAATGCTTGTGCGTTGATGTAATGCCTAGCGATTTCGGTCCTTACCGATGGATCGTCTATTTTTCCGCCGATTTCCCCAAGACATGCTTTGGCGAGCGCATCAAGCTCAATCCCAATTTCACGGTTCGTGCCTGACGTAAGGGCCAGCATGCCGGAACGCTCGTGTTGTAGTAATCGTTTAGCGACGGTCCAGCCTTTGTTGAGGTCCCCGACCAAATTGGTTTTTTGAGCAATAGCGTTGTCGAAAAAAGTTTCACAAAAGGGCGACGCGCCTGAGATAAGTCGAATTGGCCGTACGGATACACCCGGTTGGTCCATGCTGAAAAGTACAAAGCTAATGCCATCGTGCTTGGGAACGTCCGGGTCAGTGCGAACTAAGCAAAATATCCAATCTGCAAATTGAGCTCCGGATGTCCAAATTTTTTGACCGTTGATGACAAAATGATCGCCATTGTCCTCGGCACGAGTCCGTAGGGAAGCGAGGTCCGAACCCGAGCCGGGTTCGGAATATCCTTGGCACCACCAGACTTCCCCGCGAGCGATACGTGGTAGGTGCGCTAACTTCTGCTCTTCCGTACCAAATTCGAGAAGTGTGGGTCCGATCATCGAGGTGCCCATGCCGGCGACCGGCGTCCTCGCACCTAGTCGACGCATCTCTTCCAAAAAAATAACGTATTGGTCTTTGGAGAATCCTGCTCCACCGTACTCAGAAGGCCAGGTGGGTACCGTCAAACCCTCGCCTGCGGCACGTTCTAACCACACGTGCTGATCGTCCGTCATGCGGACTTTTGTGCCGCCTCCGGGAACTTCGCCTAGGCCGACACAACTTTCGGGACAGTTCTCCTCGATCCAGGAGCTGATTTCCTGACGAAACGCCATGTTCTTCCCCTCGCCTCACCGACAGATTAGCGCAGGTTTTCGGCGAAACCTAGCGCCAGGCCGCCGCCACGACGCGTTGTATTAGAAACCACTTTCGACTAACCGCACGGCTTGAAAGATAGCGCGACCCTTGTTCATGCTTTCTTTCCATTCAAGCCTCGGCACCGAATCGGCAACAATTCCGCCTCCAGCTTCGATATAGAGTACGTCGTCTTTAATGACGGCGGTTCGAATGGCAATGGCTGTATCCATATTGCCGTTCCAAGCAAGGTAGCCAACGGCGCCTCCATAGATACCGCGCTTGACCGGCTCCAATTCATCGATGATCTCCATGGCCCGTATCTTGGGTGCGCCAGAGAGAGTGCCGACTGGAAGGGTCGCTCGAAGTACATCCATCGCCGTTTTGCCGGACGCCAACTTAGCCTCTACTTGTGAGGAGATATGCATTACGTGCGAATAACGCTCGACGGCAAACTGTTCCGTGACTTCGACGGTTCCTATCTCGGCCACGCGGCCAACATCGTTACGTCCAAGATCAATCAACATCAGGTGTTCGGCGATTTCCTTTGGATCTGAGAGTAATTCGCGCTCGAGTGCCAGGTCTTCTTCGTCCGAGTGACCGCGGCGACGTGTCCCAGCCAACGGTCGATTGACGATGTTGCCGTTGTCGACTCGGGCCAGAATTTCAGGAGACGAGCTAACAATATGGAAGTCGTCCAAATCCATGTAGTACATGTAAGGGGAGGGATTTAGGCTGCGTAATGCGCGGTATAGTTTTAATGGCGCCGATTTGAACGATACCGACATACGTTGTGCAAGGACGACCTGCATGACGTCTCCAGCGCGTGTGTACTCGCGGATACGCTCGACCGCTTGCATGAAATTATCCTCGCCGAAATTGGACGTGAAGTCCTTTTCTTCGGTTGGCGAATCAACGTCTGCTCGGGGTATCGGCGGTGTAGGGGTGTCCAACTTGCGTGCCCGGGCGCGGAGATCTTCGATCGTTTGATCATAAGCGTGTGGCACGGTTGGATCGACCAAGCTGATTAACTGCAGTCGACTTGAAACGTTGTCGTATACGGCGAGGTCATTGGAAACCATCAGGAGAATATCGGGAGTTCCGACTGGATCCGGTGGGACGGAAGACCGCAGCCGACGTTCCACGTATCGGACCGTATCGTAGCCAAAGTAACCGACCAAGCCTCCGTAGAATCGTGGCAGGCCTTCAACCAAAGGTACCCGGAATCCGGCTTGGTACGTTTCTATGAACGAGAGCGGGTCGTCGGTGTCGACGCGCTCGACTAGTTCGCCATCCGTCGTAACCGTGAGTTGGTTCCCGGATACTTGGAGCACGGTGCTTGATGGCAATCCTATGATCGAATAGCGGCCCCATTTCTCGCCGCCTTGTGCGGCGGATTCGAGCAGGTAGCTGAAGGGGCCGTTCGCGAGCTTCAGGTAAACAGACAGGGGTGTTTCAAGGTCGGCAATGATGTCGTGCACCACGGGAATTCGGTTGTAGCCGTCATCGGCATATGCAGCGAATTCCTGCGCGTTCACGAAAAACGTTCCTTACGCAAAAGATCTATTAGTGAACCGATGATCGCATCCGCGCCGAGATCCTCAAGTTTCGCTCCGTGGTTATATCCATCCTTGACGCAGACAACGTCGCAACCAGCAGCACGGGCACACCCGATGTCCGTATCGGAATCACCGACAAAAAGAGTCTCCGACGGAACCGTATCAAGTTCGTTACACGCGTAAAGAGCGGGCTCGGGACCTGGTTTGCGAACCTGCATCGAATCGCCGCCAACTACGACATCGAAATATTGCTCTAGATCCAAGCGGTCAAGCAATAATCGCGTCAGATGAATGGCTTTATTGGTAACTACACCAAGTTTGAACCCGCCGCCTCGAAGCGTTTGGAGAGTCTCCACCGTGTTGGGATAAGGAACACTTTCGTCCGCGATATGACTCGCGTAGCGATCCAAAAACAACCGATGTATGCATGTGAGAAGTTCATCCGTTGTATCGTCGTTTCTGACGTATTTCAGTGCGTGCTCGATCATAACCCTCGCTCCGTGGCCAACCCATCGTCGAGTATCGACCTCGTCGATCTTTGGATGGCCAGTTTTCTGAAGCGCGTAATTGAGGGCGGCACATAGATCGGGCGCGGTATCCACCAAAGTTCCATCCAGATCAAAAAGATAAGCCTGATACACGGAGCGTAGCCTTTTAGGCGTTAAGAGCCCTGCGCATAGCGGAAATGGTATTAGCATAATTCGTACTACCGAATATGGCGGAGCCAGCGACAAACATATCTGCGCCTGCGTCTTTGGCGGCCCGAATGTTGTCGACTTTGATCCCGCCGTCGATTTCAAGCC
>CAJWCW010000165.1 GCA_913030615.1 uncultured Gammaproteobacteria bacterium
GTAGCTAAATAGGTGCTTGCTCTCATTGTGATGTTGTTTTGAGCACTGCGCCGTTTCGGCACGGTGGAGAGATTTGGGCTAAAATTCACGCGGCTCAACCGGGCCAGCCATTCCTCATGACGAGTTCGATTTCGATGCGAACCGATTCCGATTCCGATGCCGTCACTGTGACCCGACTTCTGAAAGTCGGATTAATAGCGGTGGCAATTGCCAGTATATTTGGACTGCCTTCTAGGGTCTTCGGGCAGCCAATGACAGGCCCCCCCACGGTACGGCCCGACGCGGGAATGCATGAGGACGCCTCAGCTGATAAGGCACCACGGGCGACGAGTATGTATTGGAGCTTATTCCCTTCGATTGTGAAACCAAGGTTGCGTGAGGGGCAGCAGGTAGAGGCCCCACAGGGGGAAACTATTCGCGCCATTCGAGTCGACGGAAACACGTCGCTCGAAGACGAGACCGTCAAGTTTTTCCTGAGTTTCGTTGAAGGTGATGCCTTTGATTGGGCCACGGCACAGCAGAACTTCCGTACCATGCTCAACTCCGATTTCTTTGACGACATCAAGATGAGCTGGGAGCGTGTCGACGGAGGGGTGGGAATACGGCTCGAAGTAATCGAGCGGCCTATTCTTCGTGATATCCGTTTCGAGGGCACGGAAGACGGAAACAAGGACGATCTCTTGGAACGTATGGAACTACTTGAAACGCCGATCGCGCTCGATCAGCCGATCGACCGCCGGAGGATGTCGCGGGCCGAGGAAGTTCTGACTCTTATGCTCCAAGGGGAAGAAGGTCTGCAATTCGTTCAGGTTAATTATTCCGAGCAACCGCCACTGGATGGTTCTTCGGGGGTGGACGTTGTCTTCGATGTGGTGGAGGGGGACCGAGTACGTATCGAAAACGTCTACTTTGAAGGTGCAACCGCATTTAGCCAAAGAGAGTTACGGTGGATAACGAAAAAGACGGGCGAGCATTGGCTCCTTTCGTTTGTGACCAAAAACGATCGTTATTCGCCGGCTGGCTTCGAGTTCGATCAGCAGAACCTTGCCAACGAATATCGCCGGCTAGGCTATATCGAAATTGAAATCGGCAACCCAGAGGTGGAGGTTTACGAAATCGACCGACCATGGCCGATGGGTGACACACGACGGCTGTACGTTCGGATCCCCCTTAATGAAGGCCCTCAGTATCGTTTGGGCAACATCCTTGTTGAGGGCAACGAACGGTTCCCGGATGAGGCGCTTGCAGCATTGGTTCCGCTCAGCGAAGGCGACATCCTGGATATAAAGGGCCTCGTGGATGCTACAACTGCTATGGAGAACATATATAGCAACTTTGGTTACTTTCAGGTGGTCGTCGCCCCGATTCCAATTCCGGATGCCGCGAACGGTACTGCTGATGTCGAGTATTTGATCACTGAAAATCCGGTATATACGGTTCGGCGCGTTGAGTTCGAAGGTAATACGAATACGCGCGACTATGTTATGCGGCGCAATTTACGCATCAACGAGAATGACTTGTGGAGCCAGCAGCGCGTCCAAGCTAGCAAATACAGGATTCAGCAGCTTGGATACTTCAGCAACATCGAAGAAGAAGTTACGATCGTCGAGGATCCGACCTTAGGCGCCCTCGCCGCCGGGGAAGAGTTTGATCCGGCTCAGCTTGGAACGATGGAGTCACAGTCCGGTGAGGTCGATATCAAGCTCAAGATTACGGAAGTTGGGCGAAACCAAGTTAGTTTTGGCGGGGGGGTTTCGGCTCTTGAGGGAGCTTTCGTGCAGCTTGGGTACGCGACCCGGAACCTCTTTGGCCGTGGACAGACCCTGTCTTTCTCTGGCCAGTTCGGAGGCCGAACGACGAACGCACGACTTTCGTTCTTGCAACCGTACCTATTCAATAGGGCCATTCGTTTTGGTTTCGATCTTTACAATTCCCGGCTTGAGTACATCGACTTTCAGCAAGCCACCGCCGGCATGTCGGTTCGTTTTGGTTTTCCGCTCGACCGGAACGAATTCACCACGCTCTACCTCGAGTACAACTACTCGGATATTGATATCGGCGACCTCAGCAATTCATTTTATGGAATGTCCAATTACATGATGCAGTCGATGTTCCTTATGGAGGGCAAACGCACGACTAGCAGTGTGCGGCCGAATCTCATGTTCAACTCGGTCGACAACCCGTACAACCCAAGTCGCGGACGGCGTCACAGTGCGTCGTTTGAATTTGCTGGGGGGCCGCTTGGGGGAACGTTACAATTTTTGAAGACTATCTTTACGACCACTTGGTATAAGCCGACGAAAGTCCTGGGCCGTGGTATCGGTGCGAGAGCGGCGCAGATCTTTGCTTTCAATATCCAGGGGCGTTTGGTTCAGCCGATGGGCGACATGGAAACCGTTCCGATATTCGAACGCTTTTTTCTTGGAGGGAGTAATTCGGTGCGCGGTACGCAACTCCGCGCGATCGGGCCGATTGACCAGTTTGGCCACATTCTCGGTGGTACACGGGCGTTTCAGTACAATATTGAGTACATTTTTTCGGTTGCGGACCCTGTGCGTATTGCGCTGTTCCATGATGCTGGAGCCGCCTGGGACGGTCCATTTAATGAAATATGGCAGGAGCTTCGTAAAACTGCGGGTGTAGAATTCCGCGTGTTCATGCCGGTTTTCAATGTTCCCTTCCGATTTTTCTGGGCTTACAACCTCGATCCCCTGCGGCAATTTGGTGAGCAGGCTTCGACCTTTGAGTTTGCGATTGGCACCACATTCTGACGGTTGTGCGAAGAGAGGGCCGATAACCCTCAGCGACCTAGCTCGCTTGGCGGGAGGGGTCCTCGAAGGTGATACGGATGGGCACATTCTAGGTATCGCCAGGCTCGAAGACGCGACCGCGAACGAGGTTAGCTTCTGTGCGCTACGGGAGTACCGGGCTCATCTTCCAGGAACTGGCGCTGCCGCTGTGATAGTCGCCAAGGATTTTGAGCCCCCGCGTGACGTGCGAGAGAGTCTTGCTTTTATACGCGTCGACAACCCGTACCTTGCAGTGGCTCAAGTGGTCAATCATTTTTTCCCGGAGGACAAGTGCCCATCGTCAATTCATCCGAGTGCGGTGATTGACGATAGCGCAGAGATTGGTGACGATGTATCGGTGGGGCCGCGGGCGGTTATTGGTGAAAACTGCGCAATTGGTGAAAGGACCCGACTTGGAGCTGGCTGTGTGCTTGCAGCTGGGGTCCGAGTGGGTAGTGATTGCCATGTGCTGCCCAATGTGACGTTGTATTCCACAGTTGTAATAGGTGACCGCGTGGTTATTCACGCGGGCGCTGTTGTCGGCTCGGATGGTTTCGGTTACGCGACCGACGGTGGCAAGCATGTCAAAATCCCACAGGTCGGCGGTGTTCTTATCGGCGATGATGTTGAGATTGGTGCTAATGCTTGTATAGACAGAGCTGCGTTAGGGACAACCCGCATCGCGGAAGGGACCAAGATCGACAACCTTGTACAGATCGGCCACAATTGCGACGTTGGGCCTAATAGTATTCTCTGTGGGCAGGTTGGAGTCTCTGGCTCGACACAAATTGGGGAAGGCGTTCTGATCGGAGGCCAGGCCGGCTTGAATGGTCACCTCACAGTTGGAGACGGTGTCATGATAGCCGGGGGTAGCGGAGTGACAAGTTCAGTTCCGGCGGGTGGCCAAGTAGGCGGTTATCCGCACCTCGAGGCGTCGCGATGGCGACGGGTTGTAGCTGCCTTGCGAACGCTTCCCGAGTTGGGACGACGAGTGCATCGGCTCGAAGCGATGCACGCAGGCGAGAAAGAGGAAGAGGAATGAGCGCCGATATTCGTCGAATTCTGGAAATTCTCCCGCACCGCTACCCGTTTCTTTTCGTCGATCGTATCGAGGAAATGGAGCCACGACAGCGTATTGTTGGGATCAAGAATGTGACGATCAACGAACCGTTCTTCCAGGGGCATTTCCCAGGCAATCCTGTCATGCCGGGTGTGCTGATCCTTGAGGCAATGGGACAGGTTGCTGCCGTCTTGTTTTTGGCCGAGGAAGAGATAACTGCTGGCCACTTTGTGTATTTTGCAGGTGCTGACAAAGTAAGGTTCCGTCGCCCAGTAGTACCGGGTGACGAGCTTCGGTGCGAGGTTGAGGTGTTACGCGTCCGAAGAAAAAGTTGCCAGGTGCACGCACGCGCGACGGTAGATGGAGAACTGGCTGCGGAGGCTACCTTGTTCTCCGTACTAGTCGAAGTGCCTGAGATAGGTGGCGAATGACATCCTTATGCCATCCAACGGCTGTCATTGAAGACGGCGCAACCTTGGGTGATGGTGTATTGATTGGGCCGTATGCGACCGTGGGCAAGCATGTAACGCTCGGTAGCGGAACAAAAGTCGGTGCACATGCGGTTGTCGAGGGCCACACGACGTTAGGGGGAGATTGCGAAGTCTTTCCACATGCGTGCATTGGCACTATTCCGCAGGACCTTAAGTATCACGGGGAAATTTCTTACCTTGTCGCCGGCGACCGGAACGTGTTTCGGGAATTCGTAACCGCGAACGTTGGAACAGAAGGCGGTGGGGGCGTCACCCAGGTCGGGTCGGACAACCTATTTATGGCCTATTGTCACCTGGCTCACGATTGCGTCATTGGCGACCATGTTATTTTTGGAAATGCTGCTACGTTAGCGGGCCACGTAATCATTGAGGACTGGGTTAACGTTGGAGCGTTTTCAGGCGTCGAGCAATTTCGCCGAGTAGGCCAACACGCTTTCGTTGCCGCCTACGCAGGAGCCACTAAGGATGTTGTGCCTTACTGTACGGTACAGGGGAACCACTGCCAGGTATTCGGTCTGAATATTGTTGGCTTGAAACGACGAGATTTTTCAGTGGCAGCAATTGGGGAACTCAAGCGTGCATTTCGCCTTCTTTTTCGTAGCAACCTGAACACCACGCAAGCCCTCGATATGATCAGCGGTGAAGATTTCGAATCTCCCGAGGTTGCGGTGC
>CAJWCW010000166.1 GCA_913030615.1 uncultured Gammaproteobacteria bacterium
CGAGATATTGAGCTACACGCATGAACTACGAAGTGGCGAGGATCGAGATCCAGTTGAGGCATCGAAACCAGATACGGCAACGGGTAAACCCGGCATCGTTGAGTCGAGCCAAGATCACATCTTGCGTATCGATCTTCATGACGTTTTCGAGCGCCGCGCGTTTTTGGCTTATCTCAAGTTCGCTGTAACCATTTTCGCGTTTAAAGTCGAGGTGTAATTCGGTGAATTCATTGTCGTCATCGATTTTTTCAGAGACTAGGAAAACGCCATTTGGCCTGAGCCCGTTACGGACGTTTCTCAAAAAAGCGAGGCGATCTTCGGGAGGGAGGAACTGGAGTGTGAAATTCGCCGCGACGAAGGACGCGTCGACGTATTCGACGTCCCTGATATCCGCATGCTGAAACGAAACCCTCGGATCAACTAGGTTGGCGGTTGCGGCCGCGATCATAGGCGCGGAGTTGTCGATCGCCACGATCTTACATTCGCGATCACCAACAGCATTCAAAATCGAAGCGGTCGTCGCGCCACGCGAACAGCCGAGGTCGTAACACAAGGCGCTCGGTTGCAAATGTTTTGCCGCGATAAGCCCGGTAATGTCGACAACGCTTTGGTATCCGGGAATTGAGCGGCGGATCATATCCGAGAACACTTTGGTGACAGAATCGTCGAATGCGAACGGGTCGATCTGCGTTCTCTTATTCTGATATAGGCCGTCCGTCACAATTCTGTCGTTCGTGATTGTCATGGTAGGATCGCCGGTTACCCAAGCCGACCTATTGTATATGGACGTCCTGGACCGAAGCAGTCCCGATCAACACATCGGCCTCAATGTCGATGGAAGCGTGCTAGTCCATGGATAGTCAGAAATTCCGCGAAGGGATGAGCCAGTTCACGACCGGAGTCGTGGTCGTGACAGGGATCGAGTCCGGCTCGTTGGTTGGGTTTGCGGCGCAGTCTTTTGTCTCGTTATCACTGGAACCGCCGTTGGTATCGATATCTCCACAGATCGCAAGTACGAGTTGGCCACGTATTCGAGAAGGGCGTGATTTTTGCATCAATGTTCTAGCTGAGGATCAACGCGATGTGAGTGAGGCGTTTGCCGTTGTGGGCGAAGTAGCGGCTATTGGATGGCAGCCGTCAGAGGTTACTGGAATGCCCATCGTTGATGGGGCTATTGCGCACATCGATTGTCGGTTGCGTAACGAACACGAGGCGGGTGATCACACCATCGTGATCGCAGACGTTATCGACTTGGCCGTCCACGACCCAGAAGCGCGTCCCTTAGTGTATTTTCGCGGAAGTTACGGTGGGTTTGCCTCAGATTGAACGGCGCTGCATCTTCACGATTGTAAATGCTCGACGTGGTTCCTACGAAAGTCCCTCGACCGGAATGGCGGCGCCGTGGATGGGGTCCGCGGCTTCTGAGGCAAGGAAACGAACAACCTTCGCGAGCGCTATAGGCGCCACCCACTGATCAAAATTCGCGTTTGGCATGTCGGCTCGGTTGCGTTCGGTATCGATGATGCTCGGTAGTATGCAGTTAACGTTAATGCCTGCTTCTTTAAGTTCGTCCGCGAGGCTTTCGGTCAGGCGGATCACGACGCTCTTAGAAGCCGCGTAGGCGGCCATAGACGCGCCTCCACGGAGTCCCGCACGGGCGCCGATGTTAATGATCTTGCCAGACTTTCTTTCGGCCATACGCGGTACCACAGCTCGCACCATATTCAACACAGTACGGGTATTAAGGTTGAACATGAAATCCCAGGTTTCGTCGCTAGTATCCGCGACCGAGTCGCCCATGGTGAATCCGCCTGCAATATTGGCAAGGATGTCGATGGTATCGACAGACTCGACTACCTGCGCAGCTCCATCGGGATCAATTAAATCGGCTTGGCGCGTCTCGTATGCGGCGTCGAAGGGGACCACGTCGACACCGATGACGCGGGCGCCGCTCGTGTGGAAAATATTCGCGACCGCCTGACCGAGTACCCCGGCGGCGCCGGTTACGACCACAGTTTTGTTATCGAATTCACTCATTGATTTTTCCGTTGAACGTCACGCTAGTGCCTCAAGCACGCGCCAATCAATGTCTCCCATTCTCCCCTCGGGATGGATAGGCTGAACACACACGTGCGATGCTCCAGCATCGTAGTGTTCTTGCACGCGGTTTTTGATTGCATCGATTTCTCCCCAGGCAAAGGTCGCATCGATGAACGTGTCGGAACCGTCACCGTCGACGTCGTCTTCACCAAGACCCATGCGGAGCCAATTGTTTCGGTAGTTAGGGAGTCGCTGGTAGGTCTGGGCGGCCTTTCGCGCGATGTCCCGGGCTTTTGTTGGGTCGGTTTCGAAAATGACTTTCTGCTCGACGCAGAGAAGGCTATCCGGACCCATCGCGTCTCTCGCCATTTTGGTATGGGACGGTGACGTGAAATAGGGGTGAGCGCCGTCACATTTTTCCGAAGCAAGCTCTAACATTTTTGGTCCGAGGGCAGCGATAACCGTCGGTGGTTTGTCCTTGGGAGGTGGACCGGTATATGGAGAGGTGGCCATCTTGTCGAGGTAATCGCGCATGGTCGCGACAGGCGGGCCGTAAGTCAGTCCGCGCAATCCTTCCACGAGGGGTTTATGGGAGACGCCTAAACCGAGGAGGAATCGATTGTTGGACTGCTCGGCCAGGGTGTTTTGAGCGGCTAGCGTAACGCCCGGTTCTCGGTGGTAGATATTGGCGATACCCGTTGCAATGACGAGGGAGGAGGTATTTGCGAGCAACCACGCCGCATGAACGAATGGATTGCGGCCGACGGTTTCTGGTATCCACAACGCGGAAAATCCCAAATCTTCGATGCGTTTTGCCGTGTCGGCAGCCATAGGCGCTGCCATTGTGTCGGTAAAAAACCACACCCCGAGCTTTGAAAGATCCATGATGCGACTCCTATGACCCAGTGAATTGCCCGATGCGGCGTTCGGCGACCGCTTTGATACCCTCTTCAGCGTCGTTTGTTGCCCTCAACCATTGTTGCTCGGATAGTTCGTGATCCGTCGCTTTGTCGATTCTTTCGGCGAGTCCTTGGCGTGCCGTTGCGCGCACGGATACGATCGCGAGGGGAGCGTTTTCGGCAATTTCACTCGCGAATTCAACCGCACGACCCCTGAGTGCCTTTTGCTCAACCAGTTCGTCGACCAATCCCATTTCTAGAGCCTCTTCTCCCTTGAGTCGACGACCCGTCAGGAACATTAAATTAGCCGCCTGCTGGCCCACGATGGCGGGTAGTGTGACGGTCAGGCCAAATCCAGGATGAATGCCGAGTTTGGCGAAATTCGCCGCAAACCTAGCTTCCGGAGATGCAATTCTGAAATCGGCGACGAGCGAGAGTCCGAGACCGCCACCGATGGCGGCGCCCTGAACTGCCGCGACGATGGGCTTTCGTGCCGAGAATAACCGGACACCCTCGCGATAGAGCGTGCCGGTGGTGTTCATGAAGCCTTCCTCGGTAAATTCAGCGCTAGCGGAATTATCACTTCCACCGGTACCGAAATTGGCGCCGGCACAGAATGACTTACCTTCGGACGCGAGTACGATGGCTCTGCAGGCAGGGTCATCGTCTAGGGTGTCGAAGGCATTCGCGATTTGTCGAATAAGGCTTACGTCGAAGAAATTGTGTGGTGGTCTTTGGATTTCGACGACCGCGACGTGGTCGCTCAGGGTCACCGAGATGTCGTCGTATTGATGCGTCATGAAAGCGTCTCCCCGCGTTCGAGCAGAGCATGGTAGCAGCAGACAATGGGGAACAGGAACGGTCGGCGACGAGACGTTACGCTGCCCGTTCTCGACTACGAGACGGACGAGTCGTTACGCATTTCGGTTGAAGAGACATCGACGCGAAAATCTTGCTCAGACACGCCTTCAGAGATTCGATTGAGCGGGTCCGGAAGCGATAAGTCGTTCAGTGTTTCGAAGCCGCTCTCACCCAAGCGACCATAGACAAGAAATTGAGTACCTAAGTTTTCGAGTTCGTTGAGGGCAGCGTCTCGCGCTACGCTATCAGCGTAGTAGCGGGCCTCACCAATCCGCTTAATGGTATCTGCGCCGACTATAAAAGTTACACCGTTCCCTCGACCCAATAAGGTTGCCTTTTCAACGAACGTGGGTGTGTTGGTCAGAACAAATTCCGACTCGGTGAATTGTTCGCGGCGGCGAGCCAACTCGATGAAATCGAGAGGCGGTTTGTCAACGTTACGCACACACAGTTCATATTGGACCGGCTGCCCAATTCGGCGACTTGCATCGGTTCGCATTTGTACGTGTCCATCATGTAATGGGTCGAAAGAACCGGGCATAAACGCGGTTCCTGGCGTCCCGCAGACACCACCCGAGCCATCGAACAACGCAACGACGTCTGCCGGAGCCGTTTCGACAAAGTCGCGTGTCGTTATTTCGAGGGGGGTACTCCCGAGCCCAAGGGAACGTGCTAGTAGATTAACCGCCACATCTGCCACAACGCGTTCTTCTGAGTCTCTCGTTCGAGCGCCTTTGCGTAGTTCCACGAACCACGTTTGTGTAGTTGTGCGCGTTTGCATTGCGATATGGGCTCTGTGCTTTCCTCGCTTATTCGTAAGGCTAGCTAAACTTGCGGTGATGGCGAACCCGAAGGCGTCGGTATCCTCCCTTCCAGACGTCGCCAATAGGGTTGCAGCGCGCAGATACGCACCAACCGCCATCTTTCGAGCTGTTTCGTCACTGCAGGCACCGATATCACTGCGCCCGACCACGTCAGCTAGGGCTTCGGACGCGTAGGGTATTTGGGCTTCGAGAACTGTATTGGATGCACCGGGGACCGTCAGTAAGTCCGAAATAAAAAGCGAACCACCACCGGTGACATAGAAAACGCCTTGTTGTGGCGCGTCGTGAATTTCGCCAACCGTGATGTTGCGTTGGTCACGTTTCACGAAT
>CAJWCW010000167.1 GCA_913030615.1 uncultured Gammaproteobacteria bacterium
TGAATACTGCAGCACAATCGTCGTATCAACCTGTTGCAAATCCTTTGAGGCCGCGCTACCCGGTACCCGCGCCGGTTGCAACCGAATATCAATCTCCTCAACGATGTCAATGAACGGGATTTTCAAGTGAAAGCCTTCGGGTAATGGCGTCATGCTGACAGCACCCAGGCGTTTAACGACACCCACGTGACCAGGGTTCACCACTACAAAACCCGCGTAAAACATCAACAATCCAATCAAAACAATAAATCCGAAAAGAATAGATTTAACGGGCATTTGTTTGTTCTCCTAACGTTCGGGCATCAGCATAGGCTTGAGATTGAACTGATACAACGATTACGCGCCTGCGCCGGAAACCAGTTTTATTGCGGTCACAATCAGTTGCGCATGATTTGAGTCTAAAACGTCCCCGTGAGCGTATAACCATCCCGCAATCCCACTATCGAAAGTGTTTGGCCGTTAACTTTCAATGGTTCAAACCGGACTTGCCCGGCTCCGCTCTCGATCATATTGAGCACCTGCGATTCCGTTAGATCGCTCTCGAGTAAATCAAGGTGAATATCTTCGATGCGGCCTCGATGAGTTATCGAATACGAAAACCGAACCAACAACGAAGCCTCGGAGTCGCTGGTGCGGCTAGCCCTCGAAGGTACTTTGATTGGAGTTATGTAGAGGCGCTTGCACAGGTTTCTCGCCGTCATTTGATCACGCGACCAAGTTTTCGCGGCGCAAGTTCCATCCTTACATTGCAGACATCGAGTCAAATAATCGACTCGGTGTTTGCGGATACGCTTAAGCACTTCGGTTTTGAGTTCGGCGTACTCGCACCCAACAATGTCGACGTGCGCAATTGGCCAACTCCCACATTGGGCGACCGCGCTTACCCTTACCACTTCGACATCGCGTTCGTCGACATCGTCACGATCGGTCAAAGCGGCAACATTAGCTGCGCCGCTCATCGAACAAATGAGGACAGTCGATAGACAACGTAAGATTGGTGAGCCTACTTTGACACGATGCTCGCGAATGCTACCTAATCCACTGCCAATCCCGCTTGTCCCAATCAATGAGGACCCGTCTGATTGAATGGATCATTCCAAAGCGCCGTCCAAACAAATTCGTCATTGACGTAATAAACAGCATCTTCGTGTAAAACAGAACGAACTCGAGATCCACCCCAACGCCCATTCGGATGATTCACCGCCGATAAGTAACCCACCGCATTCAGCGACGAGATCGTCGGGTCGTCCTTGTCCCTGATTTCAAAGAGGCGCAACTGTTGTTCTCGGCGGTACCCGAGGCCGTCACCCCAATACGTCAAGGTTAGCGGGACGGTAAATCGGTCAACATCGGCGACGTCGCCAAGATAGGTGAAGGCGTGGCGGTCGTATCGTGCCTGCGAGTAGCTCCAATTGGCGTCCTCGCCCAGCGAGAGCGACCCCAGCGAATAAGGAGCCTCGACGGCCGCGACATTGAAGAGTTCCAACTTCACAAAACCATCCTGATCCGCGCCAAGACCGAGGAGCAAATCATCGCCAATGGGATGCAGAAAATCTGAAAAACCAGTGACCTCCAACTCGCCAGAGAATTGAGGGTCCAGGGCATCAGTCAGATCCAATACGTACAACGGATCGGTGCGCTCAAACGTCACCAAGTACACTTTAGTTCCCAAGAACCTTACGCCGTACAAATCTTCGTCGGGCTTACCGATTGAGTCCGGATAGGTGGTATTGGGCAACGTCGCCACGGTCTCTAATTCGAGCGCGGTTGGCGACTTGCGCAACACAAAGAGCTGATGGTCCCACCGATCGCCTTCCGCCCCCGTCCACTTAGTCGTGACAACGCGTAAATCGCCCTGGAACTCGTTCAAACGAAAGTCCGCATTATCACCGCCGCTCAGGTAACCGTCGATTTTGCCCGAACCCCCGTAATCGAGACCTGCCGAGATGGAAAACCGATGCAACAAGGTTTTGTACTCTTCCTCGGCGGTGTATTCCGCTTGGCTGAGATAGATCGCGTTTGGCGAAACGTAAAGGCCATCGGTCGACTCGTTGTAACAAGCGGCTCTAACGATGCCTGGATCCACCACGTTCACCGCCAGTATGACCGTGAGGGTTGGGTACCCACGTTTTTCCGGGGCAAGTTCATGGTTGGGATCCGTAACAAAGCAGTCTTCGGCATCGAGCAGGACGACCTCAACCCCATCGACGGTCACTGTGGGCAACACATCGTCAATGGTCAGGGCATCAATCAGGGCGTCATTTTCCGCGATTTCGTCGTCGTTATCTGTGTAATAGATGAGACCCGATATATCGGGGGTGTGGCGAATGACCAGGTAAATGAGATCGCCTACTTTGCGACTGTTCACAAACCCGCCTTCCACTTCCATGTCCCAGCTCTTGGTCGGAGATCCAGGATCGCTGACGTCATGAATCTCGACGCCAACGTGTTGCTGTTCCCAGGTCGAAAATTCCTCGAATGCTCGACCCCAAATACCCCACCAACCGGTGCTATTAATCGTCGCGAGCTGGCCATCATCGATGTATAGGCCTTCGACAGTACGGTCATCGTCCAACGGAATCGAGCCCGTTACCGTGACGCCGGCCGTATCAGGATCCGTCGCCAAGATCCGAATCGACCGTGCGACGTCAGACAGTGAGAGCGAAGCCTCGTCAGCCGAAGCTGTCGACTCCGCATCGTCCTCCAAGATAAAACAACAAGCGAGGCCCCGCGTCGGAGCGATGTAAAGATGGTTGCCGTCGTACTTAACGTAATCGTGTTCGTCGACGCTAGCCTCCAGCGTGTAGGTCGTAGTGTAACTTCCACCACCTCCGGAAGATGACTCGGAATCGGCTGAGGTAGCAGCGAGTGCCCTCGGCTGCGCATTTTCCGCTAGCTTGGTTTTAAACCCCGTGCGGATCGACTCCAGTAACTGACCATCTGAGGATACCGCCACCAGCAAACCAGGCCTTTCAACGGTAACCGGTGGAATCACGGGCGGTGTCACACTACCGCTCGAGCCACCACCACCGCACCCAGCAACTAACAAACTCAGTAAAAACACGCCTACGACCCACAACATTTTCATTTCTCGGTCCAGGACGTTATGCATCGGTAATGAGACGCTCGCGGACGCGTGGGACCACGTCTCGAAATAGTTTTTCTAAGCTATCGTTCATTTGTGCCGGTCGAATACCAGGAGGCGCTCCCCATGTGACCAAATCCGTCATACCAAATTGAATAATAAACTCGACCAGCGCTTCAACACAGGCGTCAACATCTCCGATGATCCAAGTTTGCGGAATGCGATCACCTTCAGCCCCCATACCTTCACCACTTTCTTCAAATAACCGTTGGTACAACTCCATCCGGTATCGCTCGGCGGCTCGAACCGAGGGCCAATCACGTTCGCGGTCGTCCGTCACCAAAATCCCTCGGATCAAACCAATACGATAGTCGTCTGGGTGCCTGTCGGTGGCTCGAAGGGTGCGCACCCAATGATCAAAGGATTCAGCACGAAGCCCTTGTGGCAAGAGATGCGCGTCGAATCGGGCCGCGCGTTCGGCACCCGCCTTCGACATCGCAGCGATCCATAGCGGCGGTCCTCCTGCCTGAACATAGCCGGGACGTATAACGACGTCGTCGAATTGAAAGCGCTTGCCGTGATACGAAAATTTCTCGCCCACAAAACACCGTTGCAACACCTCGATGCTCTCGTCCATCAACGAAACACGCCGCGACGCCGGAATCCCAAAACCGCGAAATTCGTGTGGTGCGTATCCCATGCCCGCGCCAAGTTCGACTCGGCCGTTAGAGATCTGATCGAGAACGGCGAGATCCTCCGCCAGTCGAACCGGGTGATTGAAGGGAAGCAAACAAATGTCGGTAGAAAACCGGACGTGGGTGGTGAGGGAAGCCATGGCGCTCGCAACCGGTATCCAGCTCGGTAAATAGCCGTCGTCGACGAAATGGTGCTCGGTAAACCAAACGATGTCAGCACCGAGTCCGTCCAACCACGCCACTTGATCAAGCGCTTCAGCGTACAGCTGCCGATCCGGCACACCCGAATCCGGTGGGTTCCGAAAGTCGTAGCAAACACCAAATCGCGGTTCAAACATTGGTATACGCGCCGCCGTTCTCAACCGATACCAGTGCAGCTAATGTCCGGACAAACATAGCGTCAAGCGCGCGAACGAATTCAAGCACCACAAACATTCGAATCGCCTTTAGTCCTTTTATCAATGGTTTGGATGACTGTGTAAGGTTACTTGGCGGATTGCTTCCCCCGAGCTCGGCCCGCAGCGAGCGGGTGCATCACACCAGCACCGGCTGGCCAAACACCTGGTTCGGCCTTGACATGCCGACACAGATGCTGAGCGTGGGCACTCAGTGTCTCCCAGACCTCGTGCGGCATCGTCTTGGCCATACCCGGACCACCCGACCACGGTGCCAAGTACTCCACGTTGGGTAATGCCCGCACCTCGTGCCCTACATTAGGGGTCGCGCCGTGCCAGGCCCGGTTGTCTCGAAATACGCCGGCACCCGCCGACGCACCCACCAACGTGGATAATCGCATCCACTCCGGTTCTTCTTTCGGTATGGGTGGACTTTGTTGCGACGCGTGGGTCCCGGGAATTTGTCGAATGGGTCCATTTTCCCAAGTGAGGTCGCTCATCGCGAAGTTAATCGTTACCACCGGTGGCGTGTGCTCAGCGATAAGGCGTCGCGTTGCGAGATCAAGATCGCCGTTAACCTCATCTTTTTTCAATTCAATCCCCAGCGTTTCGGCCTGGGCCAGGCGACCCTCCGTCAGTTTCAATGAATCGGCTAAATCGGAATGCAACCGCTGATATTCAATTGCTCCCGGTAAGCAAAGATCACCTCCAGCTCCGCCGACCAGATAGTCCGACGAAC
>CAJWCW010000168.1 GCA_913030615.1 uncultured Gammaproteobacteria bacterium
GGTGGCCGAGTTAGATATGGCGTAATGGGAGCGATGGAATCGGATTCTGATTTTGTTGGACTGCGAGATTCGGAATACGTTCCGATCGGACAAGAAGGAAGAGACTTTGGTGCTTTCCGGGCTATTTATGAAAATAGCAGGAATGGTTATCGAGCTTTGGGCTACATGACAACGGCGGTGTTGCATCGAAATCAAGATGCTCATGTCCACGCTCTGGACGCTCATTACCTCACGAAAGATGGTACTTGGAACGTTGATGTTCAGGCGATCACTTCGGACGTGGCGGATACGTCACCAGGATACGGCGGTTTCGCTGACATCCGCTATTACCCGAGGCAGGGGATCTCACATAGCCTCTCGCTTGATTATTTCGATCGACGTCTTGATATCAACGACGCCGGTTACCTCCGGCGAAATGACACTAAATCGATCGGCTATTACATGCGATATCGACGCTCAGACCTAGCGTGGTTAAAGGAAAGTTCCAACCGGTTATCTTTGAGCAGTGGTTGGAATACCGCAGGAGAAAATACGAGTGCGGGCTTCCGTGTTAGCCAGAACCTCTCGTTTCGTAACCTAACCAGCCTGATGATGGACGCTGAGTTTTATCCGTCACGTATCGAGGATCGAAATAGCTTCGGCAACGGGTCCTATCGAATTTCTGATCGGTTGGGGTTTGATCTTGATTACTTTTCGGATACGTCGAAACGATTTTTCTACATGATTCGAGCAGATTGGCAACAGGAGGACATTGAGGGGAATCGTTACCGTCTTGGCGGTTCCGTTGTTTGGCGACCGACCGATCGCATCACAATGTCGCTTGATGGTCGTTACACGACACAAGACGGTTGGCTCTTGCACCGTGGTGGCTCGTCGTTTGCGACCTTTGACGCCAATCAATGGTCGCCGTCTCTCGGTGTCGATTACTTCGTCAGTGCAAAGCAACACCTGCGGCTAGCGGTGCAGTGGGTGGCGATACGAGCAAAGGAAAATCTCCGCTACGAATTGTTGGTTCCTGGTGCTCCGTTGACGATCGATACGGATCTGAGTGGTGGCGCGAGTTC
Source organism: uncultured Gammaproteobacteria bacterium (assembly GCA_913030615.1). Lineage (GTDB taxonomy): Bacteria > Pseudomonadota > Gammaproteobacteria > Pseudomonadales > Azotimanducaceae > UBA11889. The sequence continues at coordinate 1,065 of CAJWCW010000168.1, forward strand.
GGATTTAGCGATCTCGCGGTTAAACGTCCAACTGCGTTACCGTTGGGAAATTGCGCCGTTGTCGGAACTTTTCGTGGTTTATACCCAAAACGCGTCGTTACCTAGCTCAACCGATCGACTGGGATTTGCCTCGATGTTTTCGGAAACGCTTGATAATCCGTTAGCTGAACAGTTGGTGGTCAAACTGCGCTACCGCTTCGGTTCGTGAACGTAGTCATAGTGCTATATTGCTGATATGCCGATCATGACCCTTGTCGAGAGGAACAAGTTCCTGGAGGAGCCGGGCATCCTTTTGCGGATCGGTGTAATTCGGGACGATGGCTCGCCGTTGGTGACGCCCATCTGGTTTTTGTACGAAGCGGGTTCCGTCTATTTCACGCCCAGGGCCCAGTCGGACTGGTTTCAAAGTCTCCGGCGTGATCCGCGGATCTGTTTGTGCATTGATGAACAAGCGTTGCCTTATCGTAAAGTCGTTGTCGAGGGCAGTGCCGAGCTAATACATGATCTCGGTTCCGACGATGAGTGGCGTGATTTGTACCGAAAAATCGCCGGACGGTACGTTCCTGAGGATGCAGCAGAAGCTTATGTCCAAAATACCATCGACCAGGAACGCGCCCTATATCGTGTGGTGTTTGATGGATCTACGGTACGCACATGGCGCATGCCGCTCGACGACGAGCCCGAAACGGGGATATGGCACGAACGCTATTACGCGGCCGGCACCCATTACGCGGATTTGTCTCAGTGATACTTGAGCCGGGGACGTGGATGGGTCGAGGATCCTACCGTCCTACGGATGAAACCATCGGCACCAATTTTGAAGCGACCCTCGTTATCCAAGAGGACGATCAAGGCCTGCATATCGACACCTCGATTGTTGTTCAATCCGGACCACAATTTGAGTGGGGAATTTGGATCGTTCCAGATGAGTATGGAACCTATTCAATCACGGCGCGTGGGACCGAGCTTGATGCCTCGGGTATTGGGAAATTGGAGAGCGTGCCGCACGTCGGCATGTTATGGACGGAAGGTGGAGCAGCCTATATCGCGTTTGCTATTTTCGCTCTTCGAGATTCGCACGGTGTGAGAGGATTCGTACGCGAGCAGTCGAATACTCTTACTTGGGAACTAGCGTTGCAGCCTCAACAACAGGTGGTGACGGGAGGTAACGTCGTTTCGTTTGGGCCTAGGCGGCGCCGATAACGCTCAACAACCGAATACGTTAACCGTTAATGATGATTGCTTTACCGATCACTTTGCGATTTGTGATCAGGTTCAACGCTTCGGCCGTTCTCTCGAGAGGTAATCGATGAGAAATGTACGGATGGATTCGTCCACTGGCCAACCATTGCATTAAGACTTCTTGATTCCGTCGTGCCCAAACGGGATCGTTTCGCGCGAGTCCGCCGATAGTGAATCCGATGAGTTCCGCATCCTTAATCAAGAGATGGTTTGTTTTGGCTAGAGCAGGTCGGCCACCCGTAAAGCCGACTATTAGGATTCGGCCGAACGGAGCGATACATCGCATGGATTCGTCGAAGACATCTCCACCGACGGGATCGTAAATCACGTCGGCGCCCTTACCGCCTGTGAGATCCTTGACCTCGTCACGAAATCCGTTCGAGTAGTTAATTAGATGATCAGCGCCGAGCTCGCCGACGACCGCGAGCTTGTCGTCACTCCCAGCGGTCGCGATAACGGTCGCCCCCATTAGCTTGCCGACATCAACGGCGGCAAGACCGACGCCTCCAGCCGCCCCATGGACCAAGAGCGTCTCGCCCGGTTTGAGTCGACCCCGCTGCATCGCGTAGAAAGCGGTAACGTAATTGCTTCTGAAAGAAGCAGCTGATTCGAGACTGGTTCCTTTCGGTATTACCGTCGCTCGTTGCGCTTCGACGACGACTTGCTCTATGCAACCCGCACCCACAAGCACGGCGTCTCCCAACGCAATGTCACTTACTTCGTTTCCTATTTCAGTAACCCGTCCAGCCCCTTCGCCGCCTATAACGAAAGGAAGCGTTGGTTGGACCTGGTATTCACCTTTCGACATTAGGACGTCTGTGAAGGAAACTCCGCGAGCTTCTATTGCCACTTTGATTTCATTGGGACCAGGGGGACCAGGCTCGGCCACCTCGCGCATTACGAGTGCGTCTGGTCCTTCAAGTTTCTCGCAGAAGATGGCTTTCATGGAATCGAGACTACCACGGGTTTTTGTTGCCGCGACTGCCGTCCAGAGTCTAACCAAACGGCTGATCGTATTAAGTTGGCACCGACATGGGCCCGGGATACGATGTTTGGTCGAATCGTTCTATGCCTTCGCCCCGATGGCACAGCTGGATAGCGCGGCCCCCTCCTAAGGGGCAGGTCGAAGGTTCGAATCCTTCTCGGGGCGCCAAATAGAATAAATAACTATATTTCAATCATTTAGGTGATTATTAGAACAAGTTCCTCATAAACGACTTTGGAGTTGGTGAGCTGATAAGCTAGGTCGACATAAACGGTTAGTTGAATACGGGAGTGCGGTGATACATGAAGAAATTGATCTCATTAATAGCTGTTTTGATGTTGTCGTGTACGGTATTCGCGGCTCATCACGAGCAAGGAGAGGCAAATCCTGGAAACGTTGTGACACAAGCCTATGCGACTTTTTCCACTGGCGACAACGAGGCATGGGCAAAACTTCATTCGAAAGACGTGCAGTTTACTGTCGTTGGAAATCTTCCTACGTCGGGGACGTACACCGGGACACGCGCCGTAATAGAAGGCGTTTTCGAAAAAATTCCTACGCTTTGGCGAAACTTCAAACTCGAAGAAGTCGAGAGGTATGTCATTGGCGATACTGTTTTCGTACTTCTTGCGATGACGGCTGATGGGATAGATACCCGTTCCGTTCACATGTTTAAAGTTAGGAACGGAAAAATTAGTTCGTTCACAGCATTTGATGACACCGGCTCTATGTTGGCAGCTATCGCGGACTAACGAGTACTCTTGATTGGCGGCCCTGACATGGATCGCAAGTTCGAGTTATCTCTCTCGTCGTGGTAGCACCGCTGCGACTCTCTCGGCGTTTGTGATCGCTGTCGTCGTCACATTGTGGAGTACGAGTTACGGTAGGAACGCCCCAATCGTTCGCGGCCCCCGACACGTCGGCCCGACCGAGGCGAGATTGCTGGCCGACGAGCCTTGACACAAAACAGCGTGCGCGTCGTCACTATTCTGTGTGCGACACTGTTCATTCTTGAGGAAGTAGAAAGTGACACTCGGATGCAGGAGCAGAACACACTGAGATCCAAGTCTGATGATCAGCAGTTGGTGAACGATCCACGGGTACAACATCTTAGCTATGTTTTCGAAGAAACCGGGGAAGCGATTCCATATGCGTTGTTCGTTCCCGCGGCGTATGACCCTGAAATCAAAACGCCGCTCATGGTTTCATTGCACGGATTGACCCGAACGCACGATTGGTTGATGGGATACGAAGGGCTGCTCGACTATGCGGAGGAGTTGAATTTCGTGGTCGTAACGCCGTTGGGATACACGCGTCAAGGTTGGTACGGATCCTGGTCACAGGGAGTAGATGGACGCTCTCTTGAAGTTGAAGGTGCCTACAGTCAGCGGGACGTGATGAACGTAGTCGCGTTGGTACAAAAAGCCTACGCCATAGATCTCGAAAGAATGTATTTGTGGGGACACAGCATGGGTGGCGCCGGTACGTATCACTTGGCGATGGAATACCCCGATATGTGGGCGGCCACGGCGGTCGTTGCCCCCGCCGCGCCGCAAGTGAGGAAGCCGTCTGATTTAAAGTTGATCCAACACATAC
>CAJWCW010000169.1 GCA_913030615.1 uncultured Gammaproteobacteria bacterium
TCGTACACGTATCGCTTACCCAGTGAGGCCGAGTGGGAGTATGCGGCGCGTGCTGGGACGACGACTCCATATTATTTCGGATCCAACGCCAATCGATTGTGCGAATACGAGAACGTCGGCGATCAATCGATGCGTTCCCAATTCCAGAAGGACACCGTCGCCTCTTGTAACGATGGTGTAATTCGGCTCGCACCCGTCGGAAGCTTTAAACCGAACCCGTTCGGCTTATACGACATGTTGGGGAATGTGCACGAGTGGGTCGCTGATTGTTGGCATGGAAATCACGAAGGAGCACCCTCGACTGAGAAGGCCCGGACTAGCATCTGCAATACGCCAGGACACGTTGTGCGTGGTGGCCACTGGTTTGCTGCACCTGATGACGCGCGGGTGAGTTTTCGCAATGTCGGGACGAAATCCAGCGACTCCTTGGGATTCAGAGTCGTGCGTGAGCTTTAAGCCAGACGAATGATTGCGTGAAGCTCATGGCGGTCTGTTCGGGTGAAGTTTTTCAGTTGCAGGTCACATGACGCAGGTAGCGGTGGTGGGTTGCGGGATGATCGGTTCGGCGGCTCTGAAATATCTCGCACGTGCTGGCGTCGACGTGGTGGGATTTTCGTCCCGGGAACCTTCTTCATACGCGGACCACGACGGAGTTTTTGCATCCCACTACGACGCCGGTCGCATTACCCGTACGTTAGATGCGGACAGGGATTGGGCCCGTATGGCACGGGCGTCAGTGGATCGGTATGTGGACATAGAGCATGAGTCAGGGATCGCCTTTTACGATGCGGTTGGATTCGCCGCATTCGGTCCTCCGGGTTCTCGCTACGTTGATCGCGTAAGAAATATAGCGGACGATTTTTCCACCGTGTCGCGATCTGTGCACCCCGAGGACTTTGCCAGCATTGACTTCGGTGCCAACACCGAAATTGAAGCGCAAGACACGGATGCTGGCGTGATAAATCCGCGTGAACTTGTCAGAGCGCAGCTGTTTCTCGCTGAACGCGCGGGCGCGAGGGTTAGGCACGCAGAGGTGGCGCGGATCGAGCGAAATGTTGGAGATGGTGTTTCTATTGAGACAATCGAAGGTGAGAGTTTGGGGGTTAACCGCGTATTAATCGCCACGGGCGGATTCACAGATCTCGCGCTCACAGGTGTGCGCTTGCAACTGGACGTGCAGGGTCGCGTTGTCTTGTTGGTTGAGGTGGATCAAGAAGTCGCGTCCGCGATGCCGTCGCTCATTGCGGAAGACGCGGAGGGATTAGCGCTTTCCGAGTTATACATCCTTCCGCCTGTGCTTTACCCAGACGGTAAACGGTACCTGAAAATTGGAACAGCTAAATTTGACCATCCGTTGAGATCTCGAGCCGACAAAATTTCATGGTTTCGCGGTAAGGGCGATGTGAGTAGCGATATACATGCGCTTCGAAGAAGCATTGAAACATTGATGCCGAGCATTCGTGACTGCACCATGCGGCAACTGCGTTGTGTGATTACGTATACCGTCAGTGGTTACCCATACCTTGACTGGCTGAATGATCGAACAGCTGTAGCTGTTGGCGGTTGCGGCCAAGCCGCCAAATCTTCCGATGAGATCGGGAGGCTTGCCGCGCGCCTTTTTGATGGTGATGAAATGCGATATCCGGCTATCACGGCGAAATAGAAATCGGCTTGAAGAACGCGCGGCGGAAGCTAGAGTTCGGGGATCGCCAGCTTCATTACGTCGGAAAGGGTCTCCACCAATGAAAGTTCCATTTCGCCGCGGATGGCTTCGGGCAGTTTCTCCAATTCGGACTCATTTTCTTTCGGAAGAATCACGTGACGTATGCCGGATCGATGCGCAGCAAGAACTTTCTCTCGAATCCCTCCGACGGGGAGTACAAGTCCCGAAAGTGTGAGTTCGCCCGTCATAGCGATGTCGTCTCGTACTTGCTTTTCACTATAGGCCGAGGCCAGCGCTGTTGCCATTGTAATGCCGGCTGAGGGGCCGTCCTTGGGGACAGCTCCAGCCGGGACGTGAACATGAACCCCAGAATCTTCGATCTTTGATCTATCGATATTGAGCGCATCGGCCTCTGTCCAAATGCACGACCGAGCTGCCTTCACGGATTCCTGCATTACTTGGCCGATATGGCCCGTAATCGTCACCTTTTCGTCCTTGTGCGTCAGTGAAGCCTCCACGTAGAGGACATCACCGCCCGCTTCGGTCCATGCCAGCCCTGTTGCAACACCATTGGTTAAACGAGCTCGACTTTTGTCCGACTTAAATCGCTCCGGTCCCAGCATGTCCGTGACAGAGCTCTCATCAAGCGGTTCGGTCTGGGGCTCATTGAGCAGACTATCCTTGGCCCGTTTCCTAGCCAATCGACCGATAGTACGTTCGAGTTCGCGTACCCCGGCTTCGCGTGTATAGCGTTGAATTGCGAGACGTAGCCCCTCGTCGGTCAATTCGAGTTGTTCGGACTTAAGCCCTGCGTTCTCTTGTTGTCTCGGTATGAGGAAACGGCGAGCGATCTCGACTTTTTCGAGCTCACTGTATCCCGTCAGCTCAAGCACCTCCATCCGATCAATTAGGGCTCTGGGGATACCCTCGAGGGTATTCGCCGTGGTGATAAAGAACACCTTGGAAAGATCGAAGGGTAGATTTAAATAGTTGTCACGGAATTCTTTGTTTTGTGCCGGATCGAGTATTTCCATCAGGGCTGCACCCGGATCGCCTCGATAATCGCGGCCCATCTTGTCTAATTCGTCCAGCATCAGCACGGGATTGCGAACACCGCATCGTCGGACAGCTTGCAAGATACGACCCGGCATAGCGCCGATGTAGGTGCGTCGGTGACCTCGGAGTTCCGCTTCATCGTGCAAGCCCCCAAGACTCATGCGTTCAAACTTTCGACCCATGGCGCGCGCGATTGACTGTCCGAGGGAAGTCTTACCGACCCCAGGTGGGCCGACAAAACAGAGGATTGAGGCCTTTGTTTCGGGATTCAGTAACAACACCGCCAATGCCTCTAATATCCTCTCCTTGACATCGTCGAGACCAAAGTGGTCTTCATCGAGGACTTCCTTGGCAGATTGGAGTTCGAGGTTGTCTTCGGTAATCACGTTCCACGGTAATTCCGCTACGAGCTCCAGGTAGCCACGTGAAACCTGGAAATCTGCTGCGTTGGGTGACATTCGCGACAGTCTCTTTAGTTCTCGATCGACCTCTTTCTGGACGGGCTCGGGTAGATTTGCCTGTCGCAGCTCGTCTTTTAACTCGGCTATGTCCTCATCACCTTCGTCTTCGCCCAACGCTTGCTCAATGGCGCGTTTTTGATGTCTGAGTACGTGCTCTCTCTGCTGATTCTCGACGTCGTCACGTGCCTGACTCTGAATTTCCTTTTGAATCTCAGTCACCGCGTGTTCGTGTTGTAAGACTTCGTGGATGCGAGTCAGGAGCTCGTTTTCAGAATTAATTTGAAGTAACTCTTGGCGTTCTTCGGTTGATAGGTTTTGTGCCACGGATGCAATCTTGTACATCTGACTAATGGGTTCGTCGATCTGACCGATAAATTGCTGAAAAATCTGATCTCCTTTATCAGGATTTAGCGAATTCGCTATATTTCTCGCGAGCTCAAGTACTTCGCGGTGTAAAGCTTCAATTCTCGGCTCCACGTCGTCGTCCAGGCTGATCGAAAGGTCGTCGATGGGCGTAAACGCAACCGAAAGGTAGTCATCCACTTCGTCGACGCTATCGATTCGCACACGCTGATTTCCTTGAACGATGACCTGGGCACCGCCATTGCGTTCTTCAACGCGTGACACCGTGCATACGGTACCGATCTCGTGAAGCTCTTCTTGCGTTGGTTCTTCTGCTTCCGGATCGCGTTGCAGGACAACAATAACTTCACGGCTTCCGTTGGCCGAAGCCTTGACGGACGCAAGAGAACGCGTGCGCCCCACAGCAACCGGTGCAACGAGGGTGGGAAAGATGACCAGATTCTTTAAAGGCAGAAGAGGCAGGGTCGGCACGGACTTTCCAGAAGTTCTTTGCGTCACAGCGTAATGTGCGGCCGCCGAGGACGCATTTCAACCCCCATCGAAAATTGCGACGCATGGAGGCTAATATTATTCGAAATCAATAAAGCCCCTGGGCACGAGCTGCCTCTTCACGGACTGATTCGGGGCCACCCAAGATTTGACGGTTGTATCCAATTCGCTTAAACCAATAGTGAAGGCCTAACAGATCTGTGAAGCCCATCCCACCGTGGACGATGGTCGCGGTCTTGCCGACAAATGAACCCACTTCGCTGAGGTGGGCTTTGGCGTGACACGAGTTCAAATGGGATTCTTCGGGTTCTTCATCGATCGTGTGGGCCGCATACCAGAGGAGGGCACGACTGGGTTCGATTTCCGCGGCCATCTCGGCGCACATGTGCTTCACTGCCTGAAACGAAGCAATGACGCGATTAAACTGTCTGCGTTCCATCGCGTATTGAACCGACTGGTCTAGCATTTCCTGGGATGCTCCCAGCGTGTCTGCGGCGATCATGATTCGGCCAATGTCGATGACGGAGCGCAGTGCTGAGCCTTGATCGTCGGAGACGAGGGCGTCCGCGGGCGTGTTATTGAAGACGATTTCACCGATAGGCCGCGTACGGTCGATCTGTGGGAGTGTGTTGATGGTCAAACCGTTCGCGTCGGAAGGGATAATGTGTAGTCGGTTGTCGGTGTCAGCGACCAAATAGTTGTCGGAGTGGATATCGATGACAAAGAGCGCTTTACCGTTCAGTTTCGAGTTCGTTGCCACGACGCCCGCGTCGCGGCGGGCCCCCGTCGCTTCTGACAGAGCAGCACCAAACGTCGTGTTACCTGCCGCTATTTCGGGTAAATATTGAT